>JAUHZL010000193.1 GCA_030425945.1 Alphaproteobacteria bacterium
ACCTGCACTGATCCCGCTCCCGTTTCCGGGGGCGTTGTGAAACGGGAGCAGAGGACGCATATCAACCGGGTAGCCCCGGACTTCGACGACAGCCATGCGTTTTCTGCTCCTTACCGTTCTTCTCTCCGCCAGCCTCGCCCTGCCTGTGCCCGTCTCCGCCGATACCGCGGTGCCGGACAGCGCCGCGCAGATCTCGCTCAGTTTCGCCCCCGTCGTGCGCGCCACGTCGCCCGCCGTCGTGAACATCTACGCGACGCGCCTGGTCGAGACCCAGAGCAGCCCCTTCGCGGGCGACCCGTTCTTCGGGGATTTCTTCCGCCAGTTTCCCAGCCGCCCGCAGGTGCAGAACTCGCTCGGGTCCGGCGTCATCGTCTCGGACGACGGTCTCGTGGTCTCGAACTACCACGTGGTGGGCGAGGCCACGAACATCCGCGTGGTGCTGACCGACCGGCGCGAGGTGGGCGCGACCGTGCTGCTGGCGGACCAGGAGGCCGACCTCGCCGTCCTGAAGCTCGACCAGACCGACGATCTGACCGCCCTGCCGCTGCGGGACAGCGACACGGTCGAGGTCGGCGACCTCGTTCTCGCCATCGGCAACCCGTTCGGGGTCGGGCAGACGGTGACCTCCGGCATCATCTCGGGCCTCGCGCGCACCGGCATCTTCATGGGCAACGCGCGCGGCTATTTCCTGCAGACCGATGCCGCGATCAATCCCGGCAACTCCGGCGGCGCGCTGGTGGACGGGGAGGGCCGGCTCGTGGGCATCAACACCGCCATCCTGACCCGCTCGGGTGGCTCGAACGGGATCGGGTTCGCCGTGCCCGCCAACCTCGTCGCCCGCTTCATCGAACAGGCACGGGCGGGCGAGACCCGGTTCCAGCGCCCCTGGGCCGGTGTCAGCGCGCAGGCGGTCGATCCCGACCTCGCCGCCGCGCTTGGCATGGGACGACCGGACGGGATCATCCTGACCGGCCTGCACCCGGACAGCCCCTTCGCGGTGGCGGGTCTCGGGAAAGGCGACGTGATCCTGTCGGTGGACGGTCTGCCGGTCACGACCCCGGCCGAGATGATCTTCCGGATGAGTGTCACCGGCATCGGGCGCACGATCGCGGTCGAGGCGCTGACCGCGGATGGTCCCGTCGCCCTCGACATCGATCTGGTCGCGGCGCCCGAGGACCCGGCGCGCGACCTCTACGAGGTGCCGCGCGATGCCGTGCTGGCCGGGCTGGTGGCCACCAACATCAATCCCGCCGTGACGCAGGAGCTGGGCCTCGACCTGTCCGCCGAAGGCGTGGCCGTGCTGCGCGCGGAGGGGCCCGCCGCGCGGATCGGGCTGCGGACCGGCGACATCCTGTTCGGGGTCAACGGCCGGATCGTCGAGACAACGCGCGAGCTGGCCGACGCGCTGCGCGAGCGCACCCGGACATGGCAGATCGGCGTGATGCGCGATGGACGGCCCATGACCCTGCGGTTCCGGATCTGAGCGGTGCCCGACCTGTTCTCCTCCGGGGCCGATGCCGCGCCCGCCCCCGAGGGCCCGCGCCCGCTGGCCGACCGCCTGCGCCCGCGCCGACTGGACGAGGTGATCGGGCAGGGGCACCTGCTGGACGAGGGTGGCGCGCTGCGCGTCATGCTCGACGGCGGCATTTCCGGGTCGGTGATCTTCTGGGGGCCGCCCGGCGTCGGCAAGACGACCATCGCGCGCCTGCTCGCCGCCGAGAGCGACCTGCATTTCGTCCAGATCAGCGCGATCTTCTCCGGGGTGCCCGAGCTGCGGAAGGTGTTCGAGGCGGCGAAGCACCGGCGCGCGAACGGGCAGGGCACGCTGCTCTTCATCGACGAGATCCACCGCTTCAACAAGGCGCAGCAGGACGGGTTCCTGCCGCACATGGAGGACGGCACCATCGTCCTCGTCGGGGCCACCACCGAGAACCCCAGCTTCGAGCTGAACGCGGCCCTTCTGAGCCGCGCGCAGGTCCTGACCCTGAACCGGCTGGAGTTGCGCGACCTCGAACGTCTCGCGCAGCGCGCCGAGAAGGACACCGGCCGCGCCCTGCCGCTGACAGGCCCCGCGCGCGAGGCGCTGCTGGAGATGGCCGACGGCGATGGCCGGGCGCTGCTGAACCTGATCGAACAGGTGCTGGCCTGGCGCGGGATCGAGGGCAAGCTGACCCCCGAGGCGCTGTCGCAACGGCTGATGCGCCGCGCGGCGGTCTATGACAAGTCGGGCGACGGGCACTACAACCTGATCTCGGCACTGCACAAGTCGGTGCGCGGCTCGGACCCGGACGCGGCGCTCTACTGGCTGGCGCGGATGCTGACGGCGGGCGAGGACCCGCGCTTTCTGGCGCGCCGGATCACCCGGATGGCGGTCGAGGACATCGGTCTCGCCGACCCGCAGGCGCAGGCCATCTGCCTGCAATCCTGGGAGACCTACGAACGTCTCGGCAGTCCGGAGGGCGAACTGGCCCTCGCGCAGGCGGTCGTCTACCTCGCCCTCGCGCCGAAATCGAACGCCACCTACGTCGCCTACAAGGCCGCCATGGCCGAGGCGAAGAAGACCGGCAGCGCGCCGCCGCCGAAGCACATCCTGAACGCGCCCACCTCGCTGATGAAGGAGCAGGGCTACGGCGCGGGCTATGCCTATGACCATGACGCCGAGGACGGCTTCTCCGGGCAGGACTACTTCCCCGAGGGCATGAAGCGCCCCGGCTGGTACGCCCCCGTCGAACGCGGCTTCGAGCGCGAACTGGCCAAGCGCGTCGCCTATTTCGCGCGCCTGCGTGCGGAGCGGACACGTTGACATTCGGCGGCCCCCGCGCAAGGGACGGCGCATCATGACCGGACCCCTTCTCCAAGTCGCCCTCGGGGGCGCGCTCGGCGCATCGCTGCGCTACCTGACAGGCGTCGCCACGCTGCGCCTGATGGGGCCGGGCTTTCCCTGGGGGACGCTGACCGTCAACGTGCTCGGCTCGTTCGCCATGGGCGTGCTCGTGGTGACGCTGGCGCATCTCGGCGGCAACCGCTTCGCGCCGTTGCTGATGACCGGGCTTCTGGGCGGGTTCACCACCTTCTCGGCCTTCTCGCTGGACGCCGTCGCGCTCTACGAGCGGGGCGAGGTCGCTCTGGCGGGGGGCTATGTCGCGGCCTCGGTCGTCCTGTCGCTGGCGGCGCTGTTCGCCGGCCTTCTCGTTGCCCGGAGCCTTGTCGCATGAGCGGTGTCCAGACCCTGACCGTCGGCCCGGGCGAGGGCGACCAGCGCCTCGACCGCTGGTTCCGGCGCCATTTCCCCCAGATCTCGCAGGGGCGCATCGAGAAGATGTGTCGAAAGGGCGAGATCCGGGTGGACGGCGGCCGGGTGAAGCCCGCGACCCGGATCGAGGTCGGCCAGAGCATCCGCGTCCCGCCGCTGCCGGACACGGAGGCCCCGCCGCGCCCGCCGAAACCGTCCGTGTCGGACGCCGATGCCGCGATGATCCGGGCCTGCGTGCTCTATCGCGACGCGCACCTGATCGCGCTGAACAAGCCGCCGGGGCTGGCGGTGCAGGGCGGGTCGGGCACCGACCGGCATCTTGACGGCATGACCGAGGCGCTGATGTTCGGCAATGACGAGCGCCCGCGCCTGGTGCACCGGCTCGACCGGGACACGTCGGGCGTCCTTCTGCTGGGCCGCACGCGCGAGGCCGCGGCCGCCCTGACCGCCGCCTTCCGTGCCCGCGACACCCGCAAGATCTACTGGGCCGCCGTTGCCGGCGTGCCGAAGCCGCGCATGGGCACGATCCGCTTCGGGCTGGTCAAGGCGCCGGGCCACGGCAAGGGCGGCGAAGGCGAGAAGATGCGCTGCATCCACCCGAAGGACATCGAGACGACCGAGGGGGCCAAGCGCGCCACCACCGATTATGCCGTCCTGTCGGCACTCGGCGGGCGGCTGAGCTGGGCGGCGCTGGTCCCGGTGACCGGGCGCACGCACCAGCTGCGCGCGCACATGGCCGAGATCGGGCACCCGGTGATCGGGGACGGCAAGTACGGCGGGTCCGGTCAGGAGAACCAGGGCGACGGCTGGGGCGCGATGCTGGGCGGCGAGCTGTCGAAGAAGCTGCACCTGCACGCCCGCTCGCTGAGCCTCGACCACCCGATGACGGGCACCCGCCTGACCTTCACCGCGCCGCTGCCCGAGCACATGGCTCGCACCTGGGACACCCTGGGCTGGGACCCCCGCGACGTGCCCGAGGACCCGTTCGAGGACGAAGACGACTGATGCTTCTCGTGGTCTTCGACGTCGACGGCACCCTCGTGGACAGCCAGGCGCACATCGTGGCGGCGATGCAGGCGGCCTTCGCGGAAGGCGGGCACCCGGTGCCCGACCGGGCCACGATCCTGTCCATCGTCGGGCTGAGCCTGCCGCTTGCGATCGAGACGCTGACGCCCGGCACCGACCCGGCGACGCGGGACCGTATGGTGGCGGCCTATCGCGATGCCTTCGTCGCGTTGCGCAGCGAACTGGGCGAGGGGGCATCGCCGCTCTATCCCGGCGCGCTCGACACGCTGGCGGCGCTGGGCGCGCGCGATGACGTGCTGCTGGGCATCGCGACGGGCAAGTCGCAGCGCGGGCTCGACCTGCTTCTGGACCACTACGACCTGAGACGCCGCTTCGTGACGGCGCAATCGGCGGACCGGCACCCCTCGAAGCCGCATCCCGCGATGCTGGAGACCACGCTGGCCGAGGCGGGCGTGGCCCCCGCGCAGGCGGTCATGCTGGGCGATACGACCTACGACATGCTGATGGCGGCCAACGCCGGTGTCGCCGGGATCGGCGTGGCCTGGGGCTATCACCCGGCGGAGGCGCTGACCGGCGCGGGGGCAGAAACGGTGCTTGGCGGCTTCGAGGGGCTGCTGCCGCACCTGACGGAAACGGGACGACTGGCATGACCGAGTGGAAACTGAAGCGGTTCTGGACCGAGGTCGGGATCGAGGACGGCGCCGAAGGGTGCGCCGTCACGCTGGACGGCCGCCCGGTCCGCACGCCCGCCAAGACGCGCCTCGTCCTGCCGACCCGCGCCTTTGCCGAGGCGGTCGCCGAGGAATGGCGCGCGCAGGAGGGCGAGATCGACCCGCGCACGATGCCCGCGACCCGCGCCGCCAACGCGGCCCTCGACAAGATCGCCCACCAGCGCGACGACGTGATCGCGCTGCTCGCGGCCTACGGCGACAGCGACCTGTTGTGCTACCGCGCGGCCGAGCCCGCCGGCCTCGTCGCCCGGCAGGCCGAGGGGTGGGACCCGCTGCTCGACTGGGCGGCCGAGGTGCATGAGGC
This sequence comes from Alphaproteobacteria bacterium, assembly GCA_030425945.1. Classification (GTDB taxonomy): domain Bacteria; phylum Pseudomonadota; class Alphaproteobacteria; order Rhodobacterales; family Rhodobacteraceae; genus Dinoroseobacter. The sequence goes on from JAUHZL010000193.1 coordinate 5,315, forward strand.
CCGGCTGCGGGTCACGACCGGAATTCTGCCGGTGGCCCAGCCCCCGGAGGCCCTCGCCCGGCTGGCGCAACCGCTGCACGGGATGAACGCGTTCCAGCTGGCCGGGGCGCATGACCTGATCGCGCTCTCCGGCTCGCTGGTGCTGGCCCTCGCGGTGATCGGCGACCGGCTGGAGCCCGCGACCGCGTGGGCCTTGTCGCGAATCGACGAGGACTGGCAGGCACAGGAATGGGGCGTGGATGAGGAAGCGGCCGAGGTCGCGGCCCTGAAAGCCGACGCGTTTCTCGCCGCGGCACGTCACTACCGGCTCGCCACAGCCTGAGGGCGAACGATTCTCTGTTTGGGTGGATTGGGCGGGCGGTGGCTCGCGCAAGGGTTGTTTCCGTGCCGAGCGCGACCTTGCCGTGACGTAAGGGAAGGCGCGGAACGGGCGCAGTCCGCATTTGCCCAAGACAAGGGCACGACTGCCGAATCCTGACCTAAGCCGCGCCGTTCGGCCGGGAATCCCACTCTAAGCCTTGACGTTTTTTTGGAGATTTGCCCAATTTGAACGCACTGAGCGGGCGACGTCCTTTGCAACAGAGGCACGTCTGCTTGAGTTCACCCTCGGCCCACGAGGGCCGATAAGAAAATCCGCCCGAAGTGGCGGACCATCAGGATGAGGTCATGATGAAGAAATCCGTATTCCTTGGAGCCCTGACCGTTGC
>JAUHZL010000194.1 GCA_030425945.1 Alphaproteobacteria bacterium
ACGGACGGAGAACGCCATGCGCATCGCGGTCGTGGGACGCGGGCTGATCGGATCGGCGGCCGCCCGTCACCTGGCGCTGGCCGGGGCCGAGGTCATCCTGATCGGGCCGGACGAGCCGGAAGACCGGGTCCGCCACACCGGTGTCTTCGCCTCGCACTACGACGAGGGGCGGATCACCCGTCAGCTCGATTCGCACCCGTTCTGGGCCGAGGTCAGCCGCGCCTCCATCGCCCGCTATGCCGAGATCGAGGCCGCCAGCGACCTGCGCTTCTTCACGGCGGCGGGCGCGTTGCACGCCGGTCCGGCCGGGTCCGACTGGATCGCCCGGATCGGGGCCGGGGCCGATGCCAGCGGCGTGCCGCACCTCCGAATGACCGGGACGGAGGCCGCCGCGGCCTTTCCGATGCTCTGGTTCTCCCCGGACTGGACCGTGTTCCACGAGGCGGCGAACGCCGGGTACATCAGCCCGCGGCGGCTGGTGCAGGCCCAGACCCGCGCCGCCGCGCGCGCCGGCGCGCAGGTGATCCCCGCCGAAGTGACCGGAATCGACACCGGCGGGTCCGGTGTCACGCTGCGCCTCGCGGAGGGGACGGTGCAGGCGGACACGGTTCTGGTTGCGACCGGGGGCTTCACCCCGGGCCTGCTGCCCGACCTGCCGCTGACCGTCTACGCCCGGACCGTGGCCCTGCTGGAGGTCGATGCGATGGAGGCGACCCGCCTCGCAGCGATGCCCGCGATGGTGACCATGCTCGAGAACGGGCGCGACCCCTATATCCTGCCGCCGATCCGCTATCCCGACGGCCGTCGCTACCTGAAGATCGGCGGCGATCCCGACGACCTGGTGGTGCGCGACGCGCAGGACGCCCGGGCATGGTTCCGCAGCGGCGGACGGCCCGAGGTCGGCGCGGCGCTGGCCGAGCACCTGCATCGCCGGATGCCGGGGCTGCGGGCGGCGGCGCCCGTCATCGCGCCCTGCGTGACGACCTTCACGCCCGGCGACCTGCCGCTGATCGACCGGCTCGATCCGCGCCTCTGCGTGGCCGTCGCGGGCTGCGGCAAGGGGGCGAAGTGCTCCGACGAACTGGGACGCCTGGCCGCCGACCTGGCGCTGGGCGGTGCCCCCGATCCCCGCCTGACCCTGTCCGCCCAGACGGAGGCCGCATGATCCGCCCGCTCCTCGCCGCCGCGCTGCTGGCCCTTGTCCCGACCTTCGCGCAGGCCGCGAGCTGCGAGTCGATGTGGGTCACCCGCAACCTGATCTTCGACCGCGCCGGCTATTGCTTCGGCAGCGCGCTGGGCGCCGCGGTCTTCGACAACACGGGCTGCATCGGCTCGAACGTCGCGCTGTCCCCTGCCGACCAGCAACGCGTGGCCGAGATCCGCGAGGTCGAGCGGGAGTACGGCTGCGCGCTCGACACCTCGCGCCCCCGGATCGACCTGCCGCTGCTGACCCTCTGGCTCAGCCTCGACGATATCCCCCGCCCCGATCTCTTCGAATCGGCCTGCCTCGGCTGGCGCGGTCCGGTCGTGCCGCTGGTCTCGGGCACCTCCGCGATGGCGCGGCGGCTGGGCGAGGTGCTGCCGGGGGACACGATCTCGTTCGGCCACTGGCCGGTGGGGGACTGGAACTTCGTCGAGATCGCGCGCGACGGGCGGCTTGTCGGGCTCGGCTGGACCCGCCTGACGATCAGCGAAAAGACCTGCGATGCCTTCGCCGGCTGAAGCTCAGAACGCCTTGCGCGCCTTCAGGGCGGCGGTGATCGTGCCGTCGTCGAGATAGTCGAGTTCGCCCCCGATCGGCACGCCCTGCGCCAGCGAGGTCACGGCGACCCCGCGCCCCTCCAGCGCATCGGCGATGTAATGCGCCGTGGTCTGCCCGTCGACCGTCGCGTTGAGCGCGAGGATCACCTCGCTCACCCCCTCTGCGTCGACCCGCGACATCAACTGCGGGATGCGCAGGTCCTCGGGGCCTATGGCATCGAGCGCCGACAGCGTCCCGCCCAGCACGTGATAGCGCCCCCGGAACACCGCCGCGCGTTCCATCGCCCACAGGTCGGCAACATCCTCGACGACGCAGATCGTGCCCGTCGCGCGCTTCGGGTCGGCGCAGATCGGGCAGGTCTCGGTGGTGGCGAGGTTGCCGCAGGTCAGGCAGTCGCGCGCGCTCTCGGCCACCGCCTGCAGGCTGCGCGCCAGCGGCACCATGACCTGCGTCCGCTTCTTCAGCAGGTGCAGCACCGCGCGCCGGGCCGAACGCGGCCCGAGGCCCGGCAGGCGGGCCATCAGGTCGATCAGGTCCTGCAGGTCGCGCGGCGCGTCGGTCAAGGCGCGCTCAGAACGGCGGGGCCATGCCCGGCGGCAGGCCGAGGCTTTCGGTCAGCTTGCCCATCTCCTCGGCGCTCTTCTGCGCCGCCTTCGCCTGCGCGTCCTTCACGGCGGCGAGGATCAGGTCCTCGACCACTTCCTTGTCGTCGGCGCTGAAGATCGACGGGTCGATGTCGAGGCCGACCAGCTCGCCCTTCGCGGTCGAGGTCGCCTTGACCAGCCCGGCCCCGGATTCGCCGGTCACGGTCATCCGCTCCAGCGCCTCCTGCATCTCGGCCATCTTCGTCTGCATCTCTTGCGCCTGCTTCATGAGCTTCGCCATGTCGCCAAGCTGTCCAAGGCCTTTGAGCATCGGGGTCTCCAGAGTGTCAGTCCTGCCGGGGTCGGCGGGAGGTGTAGAGGATCGTCCCCACAGATATCGCAGCCGCGAGCGCGATGAACAAGGAGGGCGAGCCGACGCAGCCCTCGGCCGCGGCCGCCTGCCAGACGCCGTCCTGCCCGCCGCGCAGCGCGGCGAAGCTGACGAGCACGGTCCAGAGCACCACGACCCCGAGCGCGAGCCCCTGGTGCCGCAGCCGGATCGCCAGCGCCGTCCCGAGCAGCAACGCCAGCGCCGGCAGCGACGAGAACAGCGCAATCGCTTCCGCCACCGGTCCCACCGGCCCGCCGTCCCAGTCCGGCCGCAGCCGTGCGCAGACCTCGGCGACGGCCGGGCCTGGCAGCGCGAGACAGGCGAGGATCAGTCCTCCGCGAACGGGTCCCATTCGTCCTCCACTTCCGGAAGCGCCTCGGTCAGGGCTTCGGCGGCCAGCGCATCGCGGCTGCGCACATCGGTGATCCGGGCGGTCGGAAAGGCCTGCATCACGGCGGCCACCAGCGGATGCGCCAGCGCCTGGCGCCGCAGGTCGTCCTCGGCGGCGGACCGGGTTTCGGCAATCGTCGGCTGACCGCCGGTCGCCTCGACGGAGACGCCCCAGCGCACCCCGGTCCAGCCCTGCAGGGCGCGCGCCATGCGTTGCGCGAGGTCGCGCGGCGCGTCGTCTGTGGGGGCGAAGGCGATGCGGCCGGGCGTGTAGCTGACCAGCCGGACGTGGTTCTCGATCTCGATCAGCAACCGCAGGTCACGATGGGCGCGGACCAGCTCCAGCACGTCCTCGAACCGCGCGTACTGCGCCAGCGGATCGAGGGCCATCGCCTGCGCCGTGGCCAGACCCGTGCCGCGCGCACCCGTGACGCCGCCGCCGCCATTCCCGCCCGGTCCCGGACCGCCGCGTGCCGTGGCACCGCCGCCGGTCCCGGCCGGTCGCGCGCCGCCCCCGCCGCCCCCGGCGGGCGGCGGGTTGCTCTCCGTCAGCTTGCGCACCAGCTCTTCGGGGCTGGGCAGGTCGGCGACATGGGTCAGCCGGATCACCGCCATCTCGGCGGCCATCATGGCGTTCGGGGCGATGCTGACCTCCTCGAGGGCCTTCAGCAGCATCTGCCACATCCGGGTCAGCACGCGCATCGACAGGCGCTGGGCCAGACCCTGTCCGCGCGCCCGCTCGTCGGGGGTCACGGTCGGGTCCTCGGCGGCCTCCGGGGTGATCTTCACCACCGAGACCCAGTGCGTGATCTCGGCCAGATCGCGCAGCACGGCGACCGGATCGGCCCCGTCGGAGTATTGCGCCGCCAGTTCGCTGAGCGCGCCGGCCGCATCGCCGCGCAGGATCGCCTCGAACAGGTCCATGCCCCGGCCCCGGTCGGCGAGACCCAGCATCGCGCGGACCTGCTCGGCGCCGGTCGCGCCCTGCCCGTGCGAGATCGCCTGGTCGAGCAGGCTCATCGCGTCCCGGACCGAGCCTTCGGCGGCGCGCGCGATCAGGGCCAGCGCATCGTCGCTGACCTCGGCCCCTTCGAGACCGGCGATCTTCTTCAGGTGCGCGATCATCACCTCGGGTTCGATCCGCCGCAGGTCGAAGCGCTGGCAGCGCGACAGCACGGTGACCGGGACCTTGCGGATCTCGGTGGTGGCGAAGATGAACTTCACATGCGCGGGGGGTTCTTCCAGCGTCTTCAGGAGCGCGTTGAACGCGCTCGTCGACAGCATGTGAACCTCGTCGATGATGTAGATCTTGTAGCGTGCCGAGGCCGCCCGGTAGTTCACGCTGTCGATGATCTCGCGGACATCCCCGACCCCGGTGTTCGAGGCCGCGTCCATCTCCAGCACGTCGACGTGCCGACCCTCGGCGATGGCGGTGCAGTGCTCGCAGACCCCGCAGGGCTCGGTCGTGGGGCCGCCGGTGCCGTCCGGCCCGACGCAGTTGATTCCCTTGGCGATGATCCGCGCCGTGGTGGTCTTCCCGGTGCCCCGGATGCCGGTCATCATGAAGGCCTGCGCGATGCGGTCGGCGGCAAACGCGTTCCTCAGCGTCCGCACCATGGCGTCCTGGCCGATCAGGTCGGCGAAGGTGCCGGGCCGGTACTTGCGCGCCAGCACCTGATAGGCCGGTTTCTGCTCGCTCATCCGCCTGTCATCCCCGAGTCGTGCCGCGAGGGCGCAGGGTAGGCGAGCCCTTGCGCGAGGTCCAGCATCGGGGGTAGCCTGACCTGAGGCCCGAGGGGGGGGCCACCCGGTCCGCGGAAAGCTGTCATCGGCACCCTGAAAACTCCGAGTTGCCGACCTTCATCGGTTTCTCTGCCCGGATCAGCGGACCGTCGGGCGTTCGGAGGGAAACCCGATGACGAAATCCATGGACCAATTGCGCCGCGAGGCGAAAGCGCTGGGCCGCGCCTGTGCCGAGGGCGATGCCGATGCCCTGATGCGGGTGCGGGCGGTGCTGCCCGGGGCAGACCGGGCGCTGAAACACGCGCAGGCCCTGCACGTGATCGCGCGCGAGACGGGCTTCGCGTCCTGGCCCGCGCTCAAGGCCGCCGCCGAGGCGCGCGGCCTCGACCACGCCGCGGCGCAGGGCCGCCTGCGGCGCGCGCTGTTCCACGGCGAAGCGCTGATGACCGGGCGCCTGCTGGCTGAGCGGCCCGACCTTGCGGCAGGGGACGCGCCGCTGCTCGTTGCGCTCTACGACGTGCCCGCCGTCGCCGCGCTGCTCGCCCGCGACCCGGACCTCGTCCGCCGTCCCTGGCCGCAGCGCGGACTGATGTGCCACCTCGCCTTCTCGCGGTTCCACCAGATCGCGCCCGAGCGGGCCGGGCAGGCAGTCGAGATGGCGGCGCTGCTGGCCGCGCATGGCGGCGACGTGAACGAAAGCTTCCGCTACGGCGAGGGCGACCATGCCCTGTCCGCCCTCTACGGCGCGATCGGCCATGCCCGGCACCTCGGCCTCGCGCGCTGGCTGCTCGACCACGGAGCCGACCCGAACGACGGCGAGTCGCTCTACCACGCGACCGAGTTCGGCAGCCCCGACGCGGTGGCGTTGCTGCTCGCCCACGGCGCGCGGACCGCGGGCACCAACGCCCTGCCGCGCGCGCTCGACTTCGGGGACATCGCCGTGGTGCGGCTGCTGCTGGAGGCGGGTGCGGACCCGAACGAGGGCGTGGCACCACATCCCTCGGGCGAGCCGTCCTTCGTGATCCCGGCCCTGCACCAGGCGGCGCGGCGGATGGCGCCGCCCGGGATCGCCGAGCTGCTCCTCGACCACGGGGCCGACCCGCAGGCCAGGGC
>JAUHZL010000195.1 GCA_030425945.1 Alphaproteobacteria bacterium
TGCGCATACCCTGCCCCCTCTGCGGCGACCGCGACCGGCGCGAGTTCTACTACATGGGTGCCGCCGAGGCGCTGACCGCACCGTCCGGACCCGAGGCCCCGCCCGAGGTGATCGACGACCAGCTGCACCTGCGCACCAACCCGGCGGGCGAGACGCGGGACGTCTGGTACCACGAGACCGGCTGCGGCGCGTGGCTGATCGTGACCCGCGATACCGTCACCCACGCGGTGCACGGCGCGGTGCTGGCCGAACGCCGGGGGACGACGGCATGAGCGGTCCGATGCGTCTGGAGAAGGGCGGCCTGATCGACCGCAGCCGCGAGATCCGCTTCCAGTTCGACGACCGGTGGATGGGCGGGGTCGCGGGCGACACGCTGGCCTCGGCGCTGCTGGCGAACGGGGTGCGGCTGGTCGGGCGGTCGTTCAAGTACCACCGCCCGCGCGGCATCCTGACGGCGGGCAGCGAGGAGCCGAACGCGCTGGTCGAGATCGGCAAGGCGGCGCGCCGGACCCCGAACGTACGGGCGACCACGCAGGAGCTCTACGAGGGGCTCTACGCGGTGTCGCAGAACCGCTTCCCCTCGCTGAAATGGGACCTGCTGGAGGTCAACGACCTCTTCGCGCCCTTCCTCGGGGCCGGGTTCTACTACAAGACCTTCATGTGGCCGCGCGCCTTCTGGGAGCGGCTCTACGAACCCTTGATCCGCCGGGCGGCGGGCCTCGGCGCGCTGTCGGCGCAGACCAATCCCGATCCCTACGAGAAGGCCTTCGCCCATTGCGACCTGCTGGTGATCGGCGCCGGGCCGACCGGCCTGATGGCGGCGCTGACGGCGGCGCGGGCGGGTGCGGACGTGATCCTCGCGGACGAGGGCGACCGGATGGGCGGGCGGCTCCTGTCCGAGACGATCACGCTGGATGGGCAGTCGGGGGCGGACTGGGTGGCGGGCGTGCTGGCCGAGTTGCAGGGCATGGACAATGTCCGCCTGATGCCGCGCACCACGGTCACCGGCGCCTATGACGGCGGCACCTTCGGCGCGGTCGAGCGGGTCGGGCTGCACCTCGCCGCCCCCGCCGCCGACCTGCCGCTGGAGTGTTTCTGGCGCATCACCGCGCGTCGCGCGATCCTCGCCGCCGGAGCGCTGGAGCGGCCGATCGCGTTTCGCGACAACGACCGTCCGGGCGTGATACTGGCCAGTGCCGTGCGGAGCTACGTCAACCGCTACGCGGTGGCGCCCGGCCGCAAGGTCGCCGTGTTCGGCACCAGCGACGACGCCCACCGCACCGTCGCGGACCTGCAGGCCGCCGGGGTCGAGGTGGTCGCGCTGATCGACGCCCGCGCCGACGCGACGACGGCGCTCGACGTGCCGTTCTATGCCGGGGCCACCGTGACCGGGACCGAGGGGCGGCTGGGGCTGCGCCGGATCACCGTGACGCGGGCCGCGGGCAGCCGGGTGATCGACGCCGACTGCCTCGCGGTGTCGGGCGGCTGGAACCCGACCGTCCACCTGACCTGCCACATGAACGCCCGCCCGGTCTGGCGCGAGGACATCGCCGCCTTCGTGCCGCCCGAGGGCGCTGTGCCGGGCCTGACCCCCGCCGGGGCCTGCGCGGGCCGGTTCTCAACCGCCGACTGCCTGTCGGACGGAATCGCGGCCGCGACCGAGGCGCTGACCGCGCTCGGCGCCAAGGTCAGCCCGCCCGACCTGCCGCGCACCGACGATGCCGCCTGGCGCGGCGCGGCGCTCTGGGCGGTGCCGGGCAAGGGGCGGGCCTGGCTCGACTTCCAGAACGACGTGACGGTGAAGGACGTCCAGCAGGCGGCGCGCGAGAACATGGTCTCGGTCGAGCACATGAAGCGCTACACCACGCAGGGCATGGCGCCGGACCAGGGCAAGAACTCGAACGTCGCGGCGCTGGCGGTGCTGGCCGACGTGACCGGGCGCGCGATCCCCGAGACCGGCACGACGACCTTCCGCCCGCCCTATACCCCGGTGGCCATCGCCACGATGGGTGCGGGCGGGCAGGGCGCAGGGTTCGCGCCGCAGCGCTACATGACCAGCCACGACGCGAGCGTCGAGAAGGGCGCACCGATGATCGAGGCGGGGCTGTGGTATCGCCCGTCCTACTTCCCGCGCGCGGGCGAGCGGACCTGGCGCGAGGCCTGCGACCGCGAGGTCGGCCATGTCCGCCATGCGGTCGGGGTCTGCGATGTCTCGACGCTGGGCAAGATCGAGCTGCACGGCCCGGACGCGGGCGCGTTCCTCGACCTCGTCTACACCAACACCTTCTCGACGCTGGCCCCCGGGCGCACCCGCTACGGGCTGATGCTGCGCGAGGACGGGCACGTGATGGACGACGGCACGACGGCCTGCCTCGCGGAGGGGCATTACCTGATGACCACCACCACGGCGGCGGCGGGGCAGGTGATGCGGCACCTCGACTTCGTGCAGCAGGTCCACGCCCCCGGGATGGCGGTGCGCTTCACCTCGGTGACCGAGCAGTGGGCCCAGTTCGCGATCGCCGGGCCGAAGGCGCTGGAGGTGGTGAACGGGTTCCTCGACACCCCGGTCGATGACGCGGCGCTGCCCTTCATGGGCAATTGCACGGTCACGCTGGGGGGCATCGGCGGGCGGCTGTTCCGGATCTCGTTCTCGGGCGAGCGCGGTTACGAACTGGCGGTGCCCGCGCGGTACGGCGCGGCGCTCTTCCGGGATCTCGTCGCGCGGGCCGAGGGCCTTGGCGGCGGCGCCTACGGGATGGAGGCGCTGAACGTGCTGCGGATCGAGAAGGGTTTCCTGACCCATGCGGAGCTGCACGGGCGCACCACGGCCTTCGACCTCGGGCTCGGCAAGATGGTGAGCGCGAAGAAGGTCTGCGTCGGCCAGCGCGCGGCGGCGCGTCCCGGACTGACCGGTCCCCACCGCGAACAGCTGGTCGGGCTGAAGCCCGCGGGCGCGGTCAAACAGATCCTCGCCGGGGCGCATCTCTTTGCCGAACGGGCCGAGGCAGTCCGCGAGAACGACGAGGGCTATGTCACCTCGGCCTGCTATTCGCCGACGCTGGGCACGACGCTGGGCCTCGGGTTCCTGCGGAACGGCCGGGCCCGGCATGGCGAGGTGATCCGCATGGTGGACCATCTGCGCGGGGTCGAGACGCTCTGCGAGGTCTGCGACCCGGTGTTCTTCGACCCCGAGGGAGGGCGTGCGCGTGGCGAAACTTCCTGAGACCAGCCCGGCGGCGGGGCTTCTGCCGCTGAGCCATGGCGGGCTGACCCTGTCCGAGGGCCCGGCGCGGCGGATGTGGATGATCCAGCCTTACCCGGGACGCGAGGCGGGGCTCGACGCGGCGCTGCGCGACGCGCACGGGATCGGGTTCCCCGAGCCGAACCGCAGCACCGGTCAGCGCGGAGGGCGGCTGATCTGGGCCGGCCGGGCGCAGGCGCTGTGGATCGGCACCGCGGACCCCGCGCCGGGGCTGGCGCAGCACGCGGCGCTGACCGACCAGTCCGACGCCTGGGCCTTCCTCAAGCTGGAGGGGGCGGGGGCCGAGGCGGCGCTGGCACGGCTGACGCCGCTCGACCTGCATCCGGGCGTGTTCAAGCGCGGCCACGCGGCCCGTGCGCCGCTGGGGCACATGTCGGCGATCCTGCACCGGCGCAGCGCGGCGCTGGAGATCTTCGTCTTCCGCTCGATGGCGCGGACGGCGGTGCACGAGATCGGGGTGGCGATGCGCTCGCTCGCCGCGCGCGCCGCGGTCTGAGGGGGGCGAGGCCGCTTGCAAGCGGCCTGACGCGGTTTGCAAACCGCGTCCGCGCCGGGCGGCGCGGTCGCCGCCTCTGGAAACCGGGGCGGATTGCGCGAATATATCCCCCATGAGTCTCCCGCCCGGTTTCCTCGACGAGCTGAAGTCGCGCCTGCCCCTGAGCCAGGTGGTCGGCAGCAAGGTGACGTGGGACGCGCGCAAGTCGCAGCCGCACAAGGGCGACCACTGGGCGCCCTGTCCGTTCCACCAGGAAAAGACCGCCTCGTTCCACGTCCTCGACGGGCCGGGCATCTACAAGTGTTTCGGCTGCCAGGCCTCGGGCGACATGATCTCGTTCGTCCGCGAGACCGAGAACATGGGCTTCATGGAGGCGGTGGAACTGCTGGCGGGCGAGGCCGGGATGCAGATGCCCGCCCGCGACCCGCGGGCGCGCGAGAAGGCGGATGCCACCGCCGAGCTGGTCGCCGTCATGGAGGAGGCGCAGCGCTGGTTCCGGCTGAACCTTTCGACCCGCGCCGCCGAGCCCGCCCGCGCCTATCTGGCCCGGCGCGGACTGAAGCCCGAGACGATCGAGCGCTTCGGCATCGGCTTCGCGCCCGACAGCTGGGACGCGCTGCGCGAGGCGCTGACCGGCAAGGGCATCGCCCCAGAGAAGCTGATCGCCTGCGGGCTGCTCAGGGCCTCGGACAAGGGGCGTGCGCCTTACGTGGTGTTCCGCGACCGCATCATGTTCCCGATCCGCGATCCGCGCGGGCGGCTCATCGCCTTCGGCGGGCGGGCGATGAAGCCCGACGATCCGGCGAAATACATCAACTCGCCGGAGACGGTGCTCTTCGACAAGTCGCGCACCGTCTACAACTTCCACGCCGCGCGGGCCGAGGCCGGGCGCGGGCGGCCGATGGTCCTCTGCGAGGGCTACATGGACGTGATCGCGCTGAGCGAGGGCGGCTTTCCCTGTGCCGTCGCACCGATGGGCACGGCGGTCACCGAGGAACAGCTGAAGCTGATCTGGCGGGCCGCGCCCGAGCCGGTGCTGATGCTCGACGGCGACAAGGCGGGGCTGAACGGGGCCTACCGGGCGCTCGACCGGGCGCTGCCGATGCTGGGGCCGGAGCAGACCCTGCGCTTTGCCATCCTGCCCGCCGGCCAGGACCCCGACGACCTGATCCGCGGCGCGGGGCCCGAGGCGGTGCAGGCGCTGCTCGACGGAGCGCGGCCGCTGGTGGACCTGCTCTGGATGCGCGAGACGGACGGGCGCCGTTTCGACAGCCCCGAGCGCAAGAGCGCGCTCGACGCGGCGCTGCGCAAGGCGCTGAAGGCGATCCCCGACCCGGGCCTGCGACGCCATTACGGTGCCGAGATCGATGCCCGGCGGCGCGCGCTCTTCGGCTATGCCGAGGCCGGGCCGCGCCCGGCGGGTCCCGGCTACAGTCCGGGCGGAGGCGGCGGCGCGCGGCGCGGCGGGGCCCCGGGCGGACGCCGGGGAACGGGCTTTGCGGCGGTGCCGGTGCCGGTCCCGCTGCCCGACCCGGTGGCGCTGCGCGAGGCGACGGTGCTGGCGACGCTCGCGCGCTACCCGGACCTGATCGACGGCCATGCCGACCTGCTCGACCTGCTGCCCTGCGCCGATGCGGGGCGGGCCGCGCTGCGCGACGCGCTGGCGGCGCTCGATCCCGGCACGCTTGACCCGCAGGCCGCCGATCCGGTGGCCGAGCGGCTCGCCGGCAGTCCGGCCGGGCGCGCCCTTGAAACGCTGCGGGCCAGCCGCCATGTGGGCCTCGTGCCCTGCCTGCGCGCCGCGCCGGACCCCGAGGGCGCGCGGCAGACGCTGCGCGAGGTCGGGCTGCTGCTGAAGGCCGATCGCGGCTGGCAGGCGGAGATCGAGGAGGGGGCCGCCGAACTGGAAGGACTTGCCGACGAAGTGGTGACGCGCCGCCTGCGCGACGCGGCCGAGGGGCGCTTTGCCCCGGGGGGGGCCGCCGAAACCACGGTGGTCGCGGTTGAAACCGCCGCCAACGGCGCCACCCTTGATCGCGAGGAACTGGAACGCGCCCGGGCGGCGCAGGCCGCGGCGCTGGCTCGGCTGGGCGGCCCCGGGCAGGGGGAGTGACCAGACCGGCCAAACCGGATAGGAAACGGAACAATCCAAGGGGCGAATCACCCGCAGACGCCCCCGAATCGCCCAAGGGCCGCACGGACCGCAGCCC
>JAUHZL010000196.1 GCA_030425945.1 Alphaproteobacteria bacterium
GTGCTGGCGCTCTGCTGGCACTGGTTCCGGATCGGATACCGCCTGAAGCCCTGACGCGCAGGCCTTTGCCAAATTGAAAAACCGGGCGGGTTCGGGCAAGATACGACGACCGCCCGGAGAGGCGGCGATTCCGGATCGAGACCGAGAGCAGTTCCATGCGCAACGCCACTCTTGCCACCCTGGCCTTCCTTGCCGTCACGATGCCCGCGCAGGCAGGCGTGATCGAGCAGGCCTGCCTGAACTCGGGCCGCAACGCGGCCTCGCCGCAACTCTGCGGCTGCATCCAGCAGGTCGCCGACCTGACGCTGCAAGGCTCGGAACAGCGCAAGGCGGCGCGGTTCTTCCGCGACCCGCACCAGGCGCAGGAAGTCCGCCAGTCGAGCCGCACCTCCGACCGCCAGTTCTGGGATCGCTACCGCGCCTTCGGGGCGGCCGCCGAGACCTACTGCTCCTGAGCCTCAGCCGCGCGCCGCGACCAGCCCGCGCGCGGCGGCGCTGACCATCCCGAACACGCCGTCGAACCCGCCCTCGTAATAGGGGTCGGGCACGTCCTGCCCGGCGAATTCGGGTGCGAAGTCGAGGTAGAGGCACAGCTCGGCCCGCGCGTCCGCCGGGGCCATGTCCCGCAGCGTGCGCAGGTTGCTCCGGTCCATCGCGCAGATCAGGTCGAAGTGCCGGAAGTCCTGCGGCGTGACCTGCCGCGCCCGGAGGCCGGAAATGTCGATGCCATGGGACCGGCATTCCGCGACCGCGCGCCGGTCGGGCGGGTCCCCGACATGCCAGCCGCCGGTCCCGGCGCTGTCGATCTGCCAGCCGTCCGTGCCGGGTTGCGACCGCAAGGCCCCTTCCGCCATCGGCGAGCGGCAGATATTTCCTAGACATACGAGAAGAATACGAGGGGACATGGGCAGCTCCGTCACCCCTCCTGACTAGCGGGGGGGATCGGCATGGTCCAGAATATCGTCATCCTGACGGGGGCGGGGGTGTCCGCCGAAAGCGGTCTCGGCACGTTCCGGGACGAGGGCGGGTTGTGGTCAGAGTACGACCTCGAGGAGGTTGCGACGCCCAAGGGTTTCGCGCTCGACCCGGCCAAGGTGCACGCCTTCTACAACGCGCGGCGGCTGAATTGCCTGATGGCCGCCCCGAACCCGGCACATTTCGCGCTGACCACGCTGCAACGCCAGTTCCCGGGCACCGTCACGCTGGTCACCCAGAACATCGACGACCTGCACGAGCGCGCGGGCAGCAGCGGCGTCATCCACATGCACGGCACGATCACCGGGGCGCTGTGTGCGGCCTGCGGTCACCGCTGGGACGCGCCGCGCGCCATGGCGGCCACCGACGCCTGCCCGTCCTGCGGCAAGACCGCGACCCGCCCCGATATCGTCTGGTTCGGGGAAATCCCCTACCACATGCCCGAGATCGACGCGGCGCTGATGCAGGCGGACCTGTTCGTGGCCATCGGCACCTCGGGCAGCGTCTATCCGGCGGCCGGGTTCGTCGCCGAAGCCCGGGCCTGTGGCGTGCGCACGCTGGAGTTGAACCTCGAGCCCTCCGAGACAGCGCGCAGCTTCGACGAGGGGCGCTATGGCCCGGCCTCGAAGATCGTGCCGGACTGGGTGGCCGAGATGCTGGCGCCGGTCAGCCGCCCGGCGTGAGGGCGATCCGCTGGCGCAGGGCCCCGCTGGCGCGGTCGTAGATCAGGATCTCGCGCCCCGCGACCACGGCGATGAACTCGCGGCCCAACGTCACCGCTTCCGCCTCGACCCCGTCCGGCAAGGCAATCGCGTCGGGCAGGGGCACCGGGGCGGACGTGCCGGGGAAGCGGATGACAATGGTGGCGAAGACCGCTATCAGCCCGAGGATCATCGTCGCCGTCAGCACCGTGACCAGCGTTTTCAGGAAGCGCAGGTCGCGCGGGGCCGGGGCGTCGTCTCCGCCTTCGGATGAGCTGTCCATGCCGATGTCCTCGCCTGCCGTGCTGACCGTCATCATCAGCGACGGACCCGACCGCCTTGATAAGGCGCTGGCCCGCGATGTGCCAGAGGACGCGGGCCTGTCCCGCTCGCGCCTTGCCAAGCTGATCGCCGAGGGCGGCGTCAGCCGGGACGGTCAGACCCTGACCAGCCCCAAGGACAAGGTGCAGCCGGGCGACGAGATCACGCTGGCCTTCGCGCCCCCGGAAGAGGTCGACCTGCGCCCCGAGCCGATCCCGCTCGACGTGGTGTGGGAGGATGACGAACTGATCGTGGTGAACAAGCCGCCCGGCCTCGTCGTGCATCCGGCCCCCGGCGCGTGGTCGGGCACGCTGGTCAACGCCCTGATGCACCATTGCGGCGACAGCCTGTCGGGGATCGGCGGCGAGCGGCGTCCGGGCATCGTCCACCGGATCGACAAGGACACCTCCGGCCTGCTCGTCGTGGCCAAGACCGACCGCGCGCACACCGGCCTTGCCGCCCAGTTCGCGGCGCATGATGTCGAGCGGGCCTATGTCGCCGTCTGCCACGGCCTGCCCGACGCAGCCGATCCGCGCCTCGCCGGACAGCCGATCGTCAGCTTCGAGGCGGGTGGCATCCTGAAGATCGACGCGCCGATCGGGCGGCACCGCACCGACCGCCAGAAGCAGGCGGTGGTGCCCGGTGGCCGCCATGCCGTCACCCGCGCCCGGGTCGAGGCCGCCTTCGGCAACCCGCCCGCCGCCGCGCGCCTGACCTGCTGGCTGGAGACCGGGCGCACCCACCAGATCCGGGTGCACCTGTCGAAGGTCGGTCATGCCCTGATCGGCGATCCGGTCTACGGCGGGGCCCGCAAGCTGCCCGCCGCCATGTCAGAGGCCGCCCGCACCGCCGTGGCCGGGTTCCCCCGGCAGGCGCTGCACGCCGCGACGCTGGGCTTCGTGCATCCCGCAACGCAGGAGCGGCACCGCTTCGCGGCACCGCTCCCGGCCGACATGCAGGCGCTGGAAGCCGCGCTGGCGGGTTAGGCGGGCTGCGCCATGCGGCGCGGGCGCAGACCGGCCAGCAGGGCGATGGCAAAGGCGCTCTCCGCCACGACCGGGATCAGGTAGGCCGGTTGCATCAGGGTGTTGACCTCGGGCGCGAGGAACCGGGTCAGGCTGCCCGCGAGATACACGAGCCCCGCCAGCATCAAGAGGCCCGGCAGCCAGCGCCCGGTCCAGCCCGACCGGCACAGCAGCCACGCCGTCAGCACCGTGTTCAGCCCGAAGAAGATCAGCCCGGCGTCGTAGCCCGCCGCATGGGTCTCGAAGAGGCCAAGCAGCCGGTCGGCCCCGGACGCATCGCCGCCCTCGACGAGCAGCACGCCCGCGACCAGCGCCGTCAGGCTGGCGGCGATCACCGCGGCCTGGGCGAGGCGCAGAACCATGGCCGTGCGCGCCACCGGGGCCGAGACCGGGCGGAACAGGCGGAAGAGCAGCACCGCCAGCAGGATGTCGGCGGCCAGCATCATCAGGTCCGCGGCGATCCCGTAGCGCAGCAGCGGCCCGGCCTCCTGCGTGCGCTGCCAGGTCGCCAGCGCCTCGCCGGGCACCACCAGCTGCATCCGTACGCCGACCTCGGACCAGAGGCCCGCGCCGAGGATCACGAGATAGGAGAGGCCCGCCAGCCGGGCCTGCGGGACATGGGTGTCGGAGATCGGGAAATGTTTCATCTTGGGCCGCCTTTCACTGGGATGTCTTGCTGCGAAAGGGGATAGTCCAAACGAAAGCGCAGGATAATTCGCCAATTCCTGACTTGTTTCATGCGAAAATGCATGTCATCGGGAGGGGCCTGCCGTCAAAGCTGTCGCTGTGCGCACATGAACGCGAGGTCTGCGGCCCAGCCCTGTATCGACGCACGAAAACGCGTATCGTGCTGACTTGTCCGAGCCGACCCCTTGACCACCCGTTAGCGCAATCTTAATTCAATTAACATCACGCCCCGCAAGTCAGAACGGGTCCCCGTGCAGCAGTGAGGAACCAGACGATGGCGAGCTACGCGAATCTTCCCGCCCCCAGCCCCGAAGGCGGCCTCAACCGTTACCTGCAGGAAATCCGCCGGTTCCCGATGCTGGAACCGGAGGAGGAGTACATGCTGGCCAAGCGGTGGGTCGAGGACCAGGACACCGAGGCCGCGCACAAGATGGTCACCTCGCACCTGCGCCTCGCCGCCAAGATCGCGATGGGCTATCGCGGCTATGGCCTGCCGCAGGCCGAGGTCATCTCGGAAGCGAACGTCGGCCTGATGCAGGCGGTCAAGCGCTTTGACCCGGAGAAAGGCTTCCGCCTTGCGACCTACGCGATGTGGTGGATCCGGGCCTCGATCCAGGAATACATCCTGCGGTCGTGGAGCCTCGTGAAGCTGGGCACGACCAGCGCGCAGAAGAAGCTGTTCTTCAACCTGCGCAAGGCGAAGGCGAAGATCGGCGCGCTCGAGGACGGCGACCTGCGTCCCGAGAACGTCGCGCAGATCGCCCATGACCTGAACGTCAGCGAGGAGGAGGTCATCTCGATGAACCGCCGCCTCTCGGGCGGCGATGCCTCGCTGAACGCGATGGTCGGCAGCGATGGCGATGGCTCGACCGAATGGCAGGACTGGCTCGAGGACGAGGATGCCGACCAGGCCACCAGCTATGCCGAGCGGGACGAACTGGAGGTCCGGCGCGAGCTTCTGGCCCGGGCGATGGACGTCCTGAACGACCGCGAGAAGGACATCCTGACCCAGCGCCGCCTGCTCGACAGCCCGGTCACGCTTGAAGAGCTGTCCGAGCACTACGGCGTCTCGCGCGAGCGGATCCGCCAGATCGAGGTGCGATCGTTCGAGAAGCTGCAGGCCCGGATGCGGGAACTGGCGGCCGAGAAGGGGCTTGTCGACGCCTGATTGGCGGATCGGCCGCCAAGCGCGCGGGACACGGGGCCGTCAGGCCCCGTTTTCCCCTTGCGGCACGGGGCCGGGACCGGCAGGTGTTTGCGGTAACATCCATCTGCCCGGAGGCATCCCATGACCGTCACCCGCTGGGGCATTCTCGGGGCCGCCCGTTTCGCCCGCACCACGATGGCCCCGGCCATCCACGAGGCCGCGAACGCACAGCTTGTCGCGGTCGCCAGCCGCGATCCGGCCAAGGCCGCGCCCTTCGCCGCGCTCGCCCCCGGCCTGCGGGTCCATGACAGCTACGAGGCGCTGCTGGCCGATCCCGACATCGACGCCGTCTACATCCCCCTTCCCAACGCGCTGCACGCGGACTGGGCCGAGAAGGCCATGCGCGCGGGCAAGGCGGCGCTGGTCGAGAAACCGCTGGGCATGAGCGTCGCCGAGATCGACCGCCTGATCGCGGTCAGCGGCGAGACCGGCGTGCTCTGCGCCGAGGCCTACATGCCGCCGCATCACCCGCAATGGCAGCAGGTCCGCCGGTTGCTGGCCGAGGGCGCGGTCGGGACCCTGCAGATGGTGCGGGGCGTCTTCACCTTCACGCTCGACGACCCGGGCAACATCCGGGCGCAGGCGGCCATGGGCGGCGGTGGCCTGCGCGATGTCGGCATCTATCCGATCGGCATGACCCGCTGGGCGCTGCAGGCCGAGCCCGAGGGGATCACCGCCGACATCCGGTTCGAGAACGGCGTCGACACGCGCGCGGAACTGCGCGGCCATGTCGGGGACGTGGTGGTGACGATGGTCTCGGGCTTGAGCCAGATGCGCTGGCAGGAGATGGTGTTTCACGGCGACCAGGGCCTGATCCGGCTGCCGGCCCCGTTCAACCCCGGGGCCTTTGCCGAGGGGGCGGTGGAACTGCACCGTCCGGATCACTCGGTCTCGGTCTGGCGGTACCCGGCCGACCGCCAATATGTCTTGCAGGTCGAGGCCTTCGGCCGCAGCCTGCGGGACGGTGCGGCCTACCCGGTGCCGCTCGCCTTCAGCCGCGGCAGCCAGGCCGTGATCGACGCCGCCTTCGCCG
>JAUHZL010000197.1 GCA_030425945.1 Alphaproteobacteria bacterium
CCCATATCCGCACCTCAATCATTCGGTGCCACATGACGAATCATGATCGTGTCTTCGAGGGCAAGGCCAAGTCCGCTGGGTGAATCAATGCGCCACACGACTTGTGGGTAACTGCAAGGTCCGCCGAACGGTGACAGGCCCGCTGGCCGCCTGCACCCTCTGGCCCGCGTCCGGGCCGCGTTGAACGGAAGCACGAGTACGAGGCGACATGGGCAGACAGACCGGATCCGGACGGGTGTTCCTGTTCCTGCAGGGACCGCACGGCCCCTTCTTCCACCAGTTGGCGACGCAACTGCGCCGGACCGGGGCCACCTGCCTGCGCTGCGGCTTCAACACCGGGGACCGGGTGATGTGGCCCGGCGGCGGTTACCTGCCCTACCGCGGCCCGATCGAGGACTGGCCGGCCGAGATCGCCGCGCGGATCGACACCCATGCCGTGACCGACCTCGTGCTCTACGGCGACACCCGGCCCGTCCATGCCCACGCCGTCACCGCGGCCCGCGCGCGCGGCCTGCGCGTGCATGTGTTCGAGGAGGGCTACCTGCGCCCGCACTGGGTCACCTACGAGCGCGACGGCACCAACGGGCACTCCCGGCTCGTGGACATGTCGCTGCCGGTGATGAAGGCGGCGCTGGAGAAGCTCGATCTCGAAGTGCCCGCGCCGCCCGCGCGCTGGGGCGACCTGCGCCAGCACGTCGTCTGGGGCTTCCTCTACCACACCGCGGTCCTGCTGGCGAACCGGCCCTACCGCCGCCTGCGGCCGCACCGCGACATCAGCGTGGCGCGGGAATTCGCGCTCTACCTGCAACGGCTGACGCTCATGCCGCTGCACTCGCTCAGCCGCACGCTGGCCACCCGGCGGGTCAAGCACGGCGGCTTTCCCTATCACCTCGTCCTGCTGCAACTGGCGCATGACGCCTCGTTCCGGAACCACGGTCCCTTCGCCAGCATGACCGAGTTCCTCGACACCTGCCTCGCGGGATTCGCGGCGGGGGCCGAGAGCCATCATCACCTCGTCTTCAAGGCCCACCCGCTGGAGGACGGCCGCGCCCGCATCCCCGCCGAGCTGCGCCGCCTCGCCCGCGCGCACGGACTGGCGGACCGGGTCCACTACATCCGGGGCGGCAAGCTGGCCGAACTGCTCGACCATGCGCGCAGCGTCGTCACCGTCAACTCGACCGCCGCGCAGCAGGCGCTGTGGCGCGGCCTGCCGATCAAGGCGTTCGGGCGCGCCGTCTTCTCGCGCCCGGAGTTCGTGTCCGACCAGCCGCTGCCCGAGTTCTTCGCCGCCCCGCGCCGCCCCGACACCCGCGCCTACCGCGACTACCGGCACTTCCTTCTGGAGACGAGCCAGGTGACCGGCGGATTCTACGCAGCGCGCGGCCGGCGGCGCCTGTTGCGGCAGGTCGTGGACATGATGCTGGCCGCCGATGACCCCTATGATGCGCTTATTTCGGGCAGCGCGCCGCCCCGGCCACAACTGAGAGTGGTCACCTGAGGAAAACAGTCTCAAAACGATCCTGTCTGGCCAAAAATTCCACGATCCTGTATGCTTAAAAGAAAAACCTGAGGCAGAGTTTCGAACGAGGAGCAGACGCGTGACATCGTCGGTGATTTCCACGGGGGTCAGGGTCCTGACCCTGAGCCTGCTCGTGCTGGCAGTCGGCTCGTGCGGACTGCCCCGGTCCGGCCCGAACAAGCGCGAGATTTTCGCGAGCTCCGTGCAGCGGGAAGGCGACGCCTTCATCGTGTCGGTGACCGACCGCGTGGCGCGGGCGACCGCCGTCGCCCCGGCGCTCGGGTTCAGCGACGCGTTCAAGCACGCGGGCCCGATCGGCTCGGACACCATCCGGCCGGGCGACACGCTCGGCCTGACGGTCTGGGAGAACGTCGAGGACGGCCTGCTGGTCGGCACCGGCCAGAACGCCGCCATCCTCGAAGAGGTGCAGGTGGACGGCGCGGGCTTCATCTTCATTCCCTACGCGGGCCGCATCCGCGCCGCGGGCAACACGCCCGAGCAGCTGCGCGGCATCATCACCCGCCAGCTCGACACCCAGACCCCGGACCCGCAGGTGCAGGTCCGCCGCCTCGCGGGCGACGGCTCGACCGTCTCGCTGGTCGGCGGCGTCACCCAGCAGGGCGTCTATCCGATCGAGCGGCCGACCCGCACGCTGTCCGCGATGATCGCCCGCGCGGGCGGCATCACCACCGAACAGGACATCACCCAGGTGACCGTGGTGCGCGGCGACCGGACCGAGAAGGTCTGGCTGTCCGACCTCTTCAAGTACCCGCAGCTCGACATCGCGCTGCGTCCCGGCGACCGCATCGTGGTCGAGGAGGACACCCGCGCCTTCGTCGCCCTCGGCGCGACCGGCCAGCAGACCCGCGTGCCCTTCACGGCGCAGACCCTGTCGGCGATCGAGGCCATCGCGCAGGTCGGCGGCCTGAACACCAACCTCGCCGATCCGACGGGCGTCTTCGTGTTCCGCAACGAGCCCGAGGAAATCGCGAAGCAGGTGCTCGGGCGCACCGACATCACCGGCACCCAGCGCTTCGTCTACGTGCTGGACCTGACCCGGCCGATGGGCATGTTCCACGCCCGCGACTTCGTCGTGCGCGACGGCGACACGGTCTACGTGACCGAAGCGCCCTATGCCACCTGGGACAAGTCGCTGACGGCGATCACCGGCTCGCTGAGCACCGCCTCGGCCACGGGCAATCTCGTCAACCCGTGATGGACCGGACAGCCGCCGTGACACAGCGGCTGTGCCTCTCCTCGCTCAGCCACCTGCGCGACCGCCGGTTGCGCCGGATCCTGACACTGGCGGGCTTCGACCCGGTGGCGGCGCGGCCGCGCGCGGGCGATGCCGTCGCGGTCTGGGGCAGCGGCAAGACCGCGGACCGGGGCGCGCGGATGGCCGACCGCAGCGGCGCGGCGCTGGTCTGGCTCGAAGACGCCTTCCTGCGCTCGGTCCTGCCCGGGCGCGCCGGGCGCGGCCCGCTGACCGCCCCGGTGGGCCTGCTGATCGACCGCAGCGCGCCCTACTACGACGCCAGCTGTCCCTCCGACCTCGAAACCCTGCTGCGGACCGATCCGCTCGACCACAGCGACCTGCTGGCCCGCGCCCACGCCGGGATCGCCGATCTGATCGAGGGCGAGATTACCAAATACACCGCGTATGCGCCCGACGCCCCCCTGCCCGATCCGGGCTACGTGCTGGTCATCGACCAGACGCGCGGCGATGCCTCGATCCGGCTCGGCGGCGCCACGGGCGACACCTTCCGCGAGATGCTGGTCGAGGCGCGGCTCGACCACCCGCACGCCCGCATCGTCGTGAAGGCACATCCCGAGACGGCGCGCGGGCTGCGCAGCGGCCATTTCGGCCCCGGGGACGCGGACGACCGGACGACCCTCCTGACCGGGCCTGTGTCGCCCTGGCACCTGCTCAGCGGCGCGGTCGCGGTCTATACCGTCACCTCGCAGATGGGGTTCGAGGCGATCCTCGCCGGGCACCGCCCGCAGGTCTTCGGCCAGCCCTTCTACGCCGGGTGGGGCCTGACCGAGGACCGCCAGCCGATCCCCCGCCGGGGCCGGGTCCTGACCCGCGCCCAGCTCTTCGCCGGGGCGATGCTGCTCTATCCGCACTGGTATGACCCGGCCCGCGACCGGCTGGGACGGTTCAAGGACGCCTGCGCCGCGCTGGCCGCCGAGACCCGCGCCTGGCGCGAGGATGCGGGCGGGCTGACCGCGACCGGGATGCGGCTGTGGAAGCGCGCCCCTCTGCGACGGTTCTACGGACCGGGCCTGCGCTTTGCCGACCCGCCCGCGCGCGCGGTCACGACCGCCGCGACCCGTGGCACGCCGCTGCTCGTCTGGGCTTCGCAGGAGACCGGCGCCCTGCGCGCCGGGGCCGCGGCCGCGGGCATCCCCCTCCACCTGGTCGAGGACGGGCTGATCCGTTCGCGCGGGCTGGGGGCCGATCTCGTGCCGCCGCTGTCGCTGATCCGCGATCCGACCGGCATCTACTACGACCCCACGCGCCCCTCGGCGGTCGAGGCCGCCGTCGCCCGCGCCGCCCGCTGGCCCGCCGAGCGCCTGACCCGCGCGCGCGACCTGCGCGAGCGGCTCGTGGCGCTGGGGCTGACGAAATACAACCTGCCGGGCCTCGCCGCCGACACCGGGCCGCCGCCCGGGGACGGGCGCCTGCGCCTGCTGGTGCCGGGACAGGTGGAGGACGATGCCTCGATCCGCCTCGGGGCCGGGGTGATCCGGACCAACGCCGCGCTGCTGGAATCGGCGCGCGCTGCCCACCCGGAGGCCTGGATCGCCTACAAGCCCCACCCGGATGTCGAGGCGGGCCTGCGCCCCGGTGCCCTGCCGGACGACGCCCGCGCGCTGGCCGATGTCATCGCGGACCGCGCCGACCCGCTGGCCCTGCTGGCCGGGGTGGACCGGGTCTGGACGATGACCAGCGGGCTGGGGTTCGAGGCCCTGCTGCGCGGGGTGCCCGTGACGACGCTCGGCACCCCCTTCTATGCCGGGTGGGGGCTGACCGAGGACCGCGACCTGCTGCCCGAGGCGCGCGCCCGGCGGCAGGCGCGCCCGCCCCTCGACGCGCTGGTGCAGGCGGTGCTGATCGACGTGCCGCGCTACCACGACCCGGTCACCGGCCGCCCCTGCCCCGCCGAGGTGGTGCTCGACCGGCTGGCCGAGGGGCGCACCGGCCCCGCCGGACCGCGCTGGCTGGCGAAGCTGCAAGGCGCGCTCGCCGGGCAGTCTTGGCTCTGGCGCTAGGCTCCGCCCTCAGGCGCGACGCCGCCACAGCGCGCTCAGGTCCGCGCCCACGCGCCGCGCGCTGACCAGCTCGAAGCGCGGTGCCTCCGCCAGCCGGTCGAGGCCCAGCGGACCGAGACCCGGCCATCCCTCCGCGCCCAGCGCCACGCCCGCGCCGAAGGTCACGAGGTCGTCGACCAGCCCCGCCCGCAACAGCGCCGCCGCCAGCCCGCCGCCCCCTTCGCAATAGACCCGCGTCAGGCCCCGCGCGCCAAGCGCCGCCAGCATCGCCCCCGGGTCGAGGCCCTGCGCCCCCTCCGCCGCCTCGATCAGCTCCGCCCCCGCCGCCGCGAAGCGCGCCCGCTGCGCAGCCGGGGCCGAGGGCCCGTGGACCAGCCACAGCGGGGCCTCCGTCACACTTTCCGTCAGGCGCGAGGGGCATGGCAGGTCCAGCCCGCGCGCCGCCACCACCCGCACCGGCTGCCGCGCCACGCCGAGGTCCCGCACCGTCAGTGTCGGATCATCGGCCCGCGCCGTGCCCGCGCCCACCAGCACCGCGTCATGGCGCGCGCGCAGCGCGTGCCCGGCACGCCGCGCCGCGGCTCCGGTGATCCACTGCGACTCGCCCGTCCGCGTCGCGATCCGCCCGTCGAGCGACAGCGCCAGCTTCAGCGTCACCAGCGGCCGCCCCGCCGTGACGCGCAGCAGGAACCCGCGCTGATCGGTCTCGGCTTCGTCCCGGCACAGCCCCTCGTCCACCGCGATCCCCGCAGCGCGCAGCATCGCCACGCCGCGCCCCGACACCCGCGGGTCGGGGTCGGGACAGGCGACGACGACGCGCGCGACACCGGCCGCCACCAGCGCCTCGGCGCAGGGCGGGGTCTTGCCGTGGTGGGCACAGGGTTCAAGCGTGACGTAGGCGGTCGCACCGCGGGCGGCGGCACCGGCCTGCGCCAGCGCGACGGTCTCGGCATGGGGGCGCCCGCCGGGCTGCGTCCAGCCCCGCCCGACGATCCGGCCGCGCGCGACGATCACGCATCCGACGGCGGGGTTGGGCCAGACCTGTCCGTGACCGCGCCGCCCGAGCGCGAGCGCCAGCGCCATGAAGCGCCGGTCGTCGGGCCGGGTCATGGCATCAGCCTTCTTTCGGGCGCAGTTCCGAGACG
>JAUHZL010000198.1 GCA_030425945.1 Alphaproteobacteria bacterium
GCCTGCTCGAACCGGCTCGGATCGTCCGCCGTGCCCTTGCGGACCGGGAACTTGCCTTCGGGCGCGATCGACAGGGTCTGCGTGTAGCCCTCGTCCATCGAGAACTTCACGAAGTCCATCGCCGCGTCGGTGTCGGCATCCGAGGTGATCCCGAAGTAGCGGATGTCGGCCCAGGCCGCGCCGTCGGGGTTCGAGGGACCGGCGAAGTTGGTCACGATCCCGGTCTTCGAGGCCAGCTCGCCCGAGGTCGGGTCGTCGTTGATGGTCGGCGGGGCGCTGTCGCGCAGACCGGCCAGCTCGTCGAGGATGAACGGCGACCAGATGATCATCGCCGCGTTGCCCGAGAAGTAGAGCGTGCGCGACTGATCCCAGTAGAGCTCGCCGGGCGGCGAGGCCTCGGCGATCGCCTTGTAGAACTCCAGCACCTCGGTCGTCTTCGCCTCGTCGAGCGGGGCAAAGCCGTTCGCGTCGACCGGCGACACGCCGTTGGCGAGGAAGACATGCTCGAGGACCTGCGACATGAAGTTCTCGTCGACCTTGGTCGCGGCGACGAAGCCGTACATCTCGGGCGGGTTGTGCAGCGCCCCGATGGCCGCGAGCACGTTCGCATAGGTGTTCGGCGCGGCAAGCCCGGCGGCATCGAACAGGTCCTTGCGGTAGACGATCATCTGCGTCCAGCCGTCCACCGGCACCGAGGCATAGCCGCCGTCGACCGCCGCCATCTCGAGCGCGCCCGAGGCGAAGGTGCCCGCCCCGAGATCCTCGATCACGTCGGTCGCGGCCTCGGTGTCGAGGATGCCGGCTTCCGCCCAGGGCAGCGCGTATTGCAGGGTGTGGTAGATCACGTCCGGCAGGTCGCCCGCCGCGAAGGCCGCCGTGGCCCGCGTGCCGAGGTCGCTTTCGGTCACCGGGATCACCTCGACGGCGACGCCGGTCTGGGCCTCGAACTGGGCTGCCATCTCTTCCTGCTTGGCGAGCCGCTCGGGCTGTTCCTCGGTGGTCCAGAACCGGATGTCGGCGCTGGCCGAGGTCGCGGTCAGCGCAAGCGCCACCGCCGCGCCCGACAGGAGCCGGGCATTGAGCTTGGTCACGTAGGTCATTGGTGTCCTCCCTTGGATTTTCAGACCCTTGTCGTGCTGCGGGAAAGCCTCTCCCGCAGGTCTTCGGACGTCATGGCGGGCGGCCCGTCGGACGCCCGCAGCCGCAGCCGCGCATGCGCGGTCTCGCGAAGATCCTCCGGGGCCTCGCCCCGGATCCGCCGGATCAGCAGCTGCGCCAGCCGCGCGCCCGCCTCCCGGCTGTCGACCTCGAAGGTGGTGAGTTGCGGCGTCGCGTAGGCGCCTTCCGGAATCCCGTCGTAGGCGATGACCGACACGTCGCGCCCGACCTCGAGCCCCGCCTCCGCCACCGCCCGGTAGAGCCCGAGCGCCCCCATGTCCGTCGCGCAGACGAGCGCCGTCGGCGGGCGCGGCCCGGCGAGCAGGCGCCGCCCGGCCGCCGCGCCCTCCTCCACCGTCACGGCGCTCTCGCAGACGATCTCGGGATCGTAGTCGAGCCCGACCGCCTCCAGCGCGCTCCGGTAGCCCTCGTGGCGCAGGACGCTGTAGTTGAAGCCGCGCCCGCCGCCGAGATAGCCGATCCGGCGGTGCCCGATGTCCTGCAGGCGCATCACCGCCTCGCCCATCGCGTCCTCGCCGAGGATGTCGAACCACGCGCAGCCGGTCGGGTCGCCGGTCCGCCCCCACAGCACGAAAGGCACGTCGAGCGCGCGCAACAGCGCGATCCGGGGATCATCAACCTTGGTGCGCGGCAGGATGAAGCCGTCGGTCTTACGTTCGTCGATCAGGCGCCGCATTGTCACCAACGCCTCCGCCTCGGTCGGCGCCGTCGCGAGGGTCAGCGTCCAGCTCTCCGCGCTCGCCGCCGCCGTAAGCCCGGCGAGGAACTCGGCGAGGAACGGCCGCTGCGCATCGTGCTCGCCGATCTGCAGGACGATGCCCAGCGCGCGGACCCGGCCCGTCCGGATCGCCTGGGCATGGCCCATCCGCTCGGCCATGCGCACGACCCGGTGGCGGGTGATCTCGGAGATGTCCGGATACCCGTTCAGCGCGCGCGAGACGGTCCCCTTCGACAGGCCCAGCGCATCGGCCAGATGATTGATCGTGACCCGAACCGTCCGGGCGTCACCGCGCACAGGATCTGGAGCGTCCGCAAGCATGATTTGTCCCCCTCGCGACAGATCGTTGTTTCCGAAACCGGTTTCGGCAAGCGATTTGTCTGCGCCCGGTGGCCGCTTGCATCGACGTCCGCCAGGACGGTCGCTAGCCCGCGGGACTCGGCGTTGCGCACCGGGCGCTCCTGTGCGACGTGTCTGGGACTGCGACCTGCTCCCGGGCGGCCTCTTTCCCCGGAGCACGGGCAGGCACCGGGGCGGCGTGCCTGATCCACATCAACGCAAGGCCCGCCCCCGGACCTATCCTGCCCGGGCGGAGGCGCGGCCCTAGGCCGGGGCCCGCCGTGGTCCGTCAATCCCTGCCCCGAATCCGGAAAGGACGTTTCTTCTTGTCGGTCACCGAGAACACACCCGACCGGGACAGCACCGACCCGTCCCGCCCGGCCCCGGACCCCTCCGGGGCGCGGGTTCCGGCGGTGCGCCCTCCGCCGCCCCCTTCCCGGCCGTCGCGGAAGCGGCGCCTCTGGCTGTGGGCACTTGCAGGCGGGCTGGGGCTCATCCTCGCAGGCGTTGCCCTGTCCCAATTCTGGATGGGCCGTCCGATCCCGGTGGCGGCAGAGATCGTCAGCCCCGCCCCGGTGACCCGCGTGCTCGCGGTCAACGGGCGACTCGCCGCCCGTCATTCGGTCGATGTCCGCACGCGCGCCGGCGGGGCCGTCGTGGCCCTTCCCGTGGCCGAAGGCGACACGGTCGGGGCCGGCCAGGTTCTGGCCCGGATCGACTCTGAAGCTCAGAACACGGTGGTCCGGCAGGCGATGGCGGCACTCGACGCCGCGCTCATCGCGCAGGACGAGGCGCAGGGAACGTACGACCGCTCCCTCGCCCTTGGCGTAAACGTGGCGCCCAGCGTGCTGGAGAGCCAGGCGCGCACCGTGCAATCGGCCGGGCAGGACGTCGCCCGGCTGACCGCCGTTCTGGACCAGGCGCAGGTCGCGCTGCGAGACCACACGATCCGGGCCCCAATGGACGGCACGGTCCTCGCGCTGGAGGCCGAGGCCGGGCAGATCGTCGATCCGGCCGCGACGCTCCTGACCCTCGCCGATCTGGGCGACCTGATAGTCGAGGCCGATGTGGACGAGACCTATGCGACGCAGATCTCCGTCGGCCAGCCCGCCGTGCTGCAACTGGTGGGCGAAACCGGCACGCGCGACGGCCGCGTCGACTTCGTATCGCGGCAGGTGGACGTCGCCACAGGGGGCCTCGCCGTCCGGATCAGCTTCGACGATCCGGTCGACGCGCCTGTCGGGCTGACAGTGGCGGCCAACATCATCGTCGACCGGCGTGACGCCGCGCTGACGGTTCCGCGAACGGCCCTGCGCTCCAGCGCGGACGGAACCGGCGTCTTCGTCATCGAGGACGGCGCCGCGCGGCTGCAACCGGTCGCGGTCGTTGAGTGGCCCGCGGCCCGTCTCGTCGTGACGTCCGGCGTGGCCGAAGGCGACGTGATCATCACCGACGCGACGGGCATCGCCGAGGGACAGGCGGTCGTCGTGGAGCAGCCCTGATGCGCTACGCGCTCAAGATTGCGATCCGCTACCTGACGGCCAACACGGCCCAGACGGCCCTGCTGGTCACGGGCGTTGCGGTCGGCGTGTTCATCTTCATCTTCATGTCGGCCCTGATCGGCGGGCTGGCGGAGTTCATCCTGTCGCGCACGGTGGGCGACCTCTCGCACATCACGATAGAGGCCGAGGATCGCGACCCCGCCGTGCTGATCGACGCGCCTGGCCATGTGCTGGCCGCCATCGAGCGGGGCACCACGCGCACCGCGACGCTGGCCGACGCCGAGACATGGCTGCCCCTGATCGAGGGGGTGCCGGGCGTGAGGGCCGTCTCGCCGCAGATCACCGGAGCGGGGTTTCTCACCCGCGGCGCGCAGGTGGCGCAGGTCAGCGTGACCGGTGTCGTCCCGGGCCGGGAATCCGCAATCCTCGACCTCCAAGGCTACATTGTCGAAGGGTCGGCCCTGACCGGGTCCGGGCTGATCGTGCTGGGCCGCGACCTCGCCGACGACCTAGCGCTGTCGCTCGGCCAGACGGTGCGGCTGCAAAGCTCGGGCGGGATCACGGCGCTTCTGACGCTCTCCGGCGTGTTCGAGACCGGGAGCGGCGCGATGGACGGCGCCCGCGCCTTCGTCAGCCTGTCCTTGGCGCGGACGCTTTTCGCCATGCCGCAGGGCGTGACGCGGATCGAGATCAAGCTCGACGATCTGAACGCCGCCGACGCCACCGCCCAGCGCATCCGCGCCCTGACCGGTCTCGACGCGGTGCCGTGGACCGACGGGGCAGAGCAGTTGATGGAGGCGCTGAACGCGCAGGCGCAGACCGGGTACGTCCTCAAGACCTTCGCGCTCATCACCATCGTGATCGGCGTCGCCTCGGCACTGATGCTGTCCACCTTCCGGCGCAGGCCCGAGATCGGGATCATGCGGGCGATGGGGGCGGGCCGGAGTTTCGTCGTGTTCGTCTTCGTCACGCAAGGCGCGCTGATCGGGCTTCTAGGTGGCATCACGGGCGCGGCGCTGGGATACCTCGCCCTGCTGCCCTTCCCCTCGCGCGAGGCGTTCGAGCCGGGCACCCTGCCCATGGACATCACGCAAGGCTCCTATGGTCTCGCCATCACGCTGACGGTGATCGGGGCGATCCTCGCCTCGATCCTGCCGGCGCGCGCCGCCTCGCGGGTCGATCCGGTTACGGCGATCGGCCAATGAGCACGCTTCTGGAGACCCGCGACCTGGTCAAGACCTACGGCACCGGCGAGGCCGCGACCCGCGTGCTGCGCGGCCTGTCGCTGCGCCTCGAGGCGGGCGAGATGGCGGCCCTCCTGGGACCGTCCGGCGCGGGGAAAAGCACGCTCCTGACGATCCTGGGCACCCTGATGAAGCCCACCTCCGGGCAGTACGAGATGCTCGGCCAGGACATGATCGCGGCCGATGACCGGGCCCTGACCGAGTTTCGCAACGCCCACATCGGCTTCGTCTTCCAGTTCCACAACCTGCTGCCCGACTTCACGGCGCTGGAAAACGTGATCTTTCCCGCTGCCGTGCGCGCGGGACGCGAAACGCCCGCCGCCCGGAAACGCGGTCGCGTCCTCCTCGAACGGATGGGACTGGCCGAGCGGATCGATTTCCCCACGGCCAACCTGTCCGGCGGGCAGAAACAGCGCGTCGCCGTCGCGCGGGCGCTGATGAACGCGCCAGACCTCGTGCTGGCGGACGAGCCCACGGGCAACCTCGACCGCGCCTCGGCCATGCAGGTCATGGACCTGATCGGCGAGATCAACCGCGAGGAAGGCACGACCTTCCTGATCTCGACCCATGACGAGAAGATCGCGGCCCGCTGCCGGCGGCAGGTCGGGGTGCGCGACGGCATTGTGACGGAAGAGCCCCGCTTGGCTTGACCTGTCTATGGCTTCACACCTTAGGACGGCTCCAACGGCCGGGACTCGGCGGGAGCGGACAAGGCGGCGGAGGATGCGGATTTCTGAACTGGCGGAGAGCGTGGGCCTGTCGCGCGCGACGCTGCTCTATTACGAGAAGCTCGGCCTTCTGAAAGGCAAGCGGCAGGCGAACGGCTATCGCGTCTACACCGATGCCGACCGGCAGCGGCTGCGGCTGTTGCAGCAGCTCCAGGCGGGCGGGCTGAGCCTGCAGGAGTGTCAGGCCTGCCTCGATGGCAAGCTCGACCGCACCATGCTGGGCCA
>JAUHZL010000199.1 GCA_030425945.1 Alphaproteobacteria bacterium
ATCCGCGGCATGTTCATCGGCGGCGCCTGGGTGCCGGCCGCGCGGACCTTCGACGACCTGAACCCCTCCGACAACTCGCTCTACGCCCGCATCCCCGACGGCAGTCCCGCCGACGTGCGCCGCGCCATCGAGGCGGCCGCGGCCGCCTTCCCGGCCTGGGCCGAGACCCCGTTCCACGTCCGCTCGCACCACATGCTGAAGATCGCGGATGTCTGGGAGAAGCGCGCCCCCGACTTCGTGGCGGCCGCGGTGCAGGAGGGCGGCGGCTGGTTCGGCAAGGGCATGTTCGAGGCGGGCTACGTCTCGGAGGTGTTGCGGTCCGCGGCCGCGATGTGCTACCACGCCATCGGCGAAGTGCTGCCCTCCGAGCACGGCAAGTTCTCGACCGCCACCCGCTGGCCGCTGGGCGTCGTCTCGGTGATCTCGCCCTGGAACATGCCGGGCATCCTGACCGCGCGCGGCTTCGCCACCGCGCTGGCGGTCGGCAACACCATCGTGCTGAAACCCTCCGAGGACACGCCCTACTCGGGCGGCCTGTTCTTCGCCGAGGTGCTGGAGGAGGCCGGCATCCCCGCCGGGGTCTTCAACGTGGTGACCTGCTCGCGCGAGAGCGTCGCCGCCGTCGGCGACGAGATGATCGAGAACCCCACGGTCAAGGCGATCAGCTTCACCGGCTCGACCGCGGTCGGCCGCCACATCGCCGCGAAGGCGGGCGCGCACCTGAAGAAGGCCTGCGTGGAACTCGGCGGCAAGGACAGCCTGATCATCCTCGAGGACGCCGATCTCGAGCACGCCGCGAAGGCCGCCAACTTCGGCTCGTTCATGCACCAGGGCCAGGTCTGCATGTCGACCGAGAAAATCCTCGTCCACGAGAAGGTCTACGCGCCCTTCATGCAGAAGTTCCTCGCCCGCGCGGCGAAGCTGAAGACCGGCCACACCAACGACAAGTCGAACGTCATCGGGCCGCTGGTGAACACCCGGCAGGCGCTGCGCGTCAAGGCGCTGATCGACGACGCCGTGGCGCAAGGCGCGACGGTGGAACTGGGCGGCAAGTGCTGGGACAATTTCGTCGAGCCGACCGTGCTGACCAACGTCACCCCCAGCATGAACATCTGGCATGACGAGACCTTCGGCCCCGTGGTCATCGTGCAGGCGTTCCGCTCGGAGGACGAGGCCATCGCGCTGAACAACGACACCGAGTACGGCTTGACCGCCGCGATCATGACCGCCGACGAGCCGCGCGCGCTGCGCATGGCCGGGCGGCTGGAAACCGGCATGGTCCACGTCAACTGCCAGAACATCAACGACGAGCCCCACGTCCCCTTCGGCGGCGTCAAGGCCTCGGGGGTGGGCCGCTACGGCGGGCGCTGGTCGCTCGACGCCTTCACCGAACTGCGCTGGATCACGCTCGATCGCGGCGGCCGTCATTTCCCGCCGGTCTTCTGACCGGCCAACGACAAACAAGGGAGGAAACTCATGGGCACCCTCGGCTGGATCGTCCTCGCCCTCGTCGTCCTCGCCATCCTCGTGGTGCTGGCGGCGGCCTTCTACGAACGCGCCACCAACGAGGTGGCGCTGGTGCGCACCGGCGTCGGCGGGCGCAAGGTGGTGATCGACGGCGGCACGCTGGCGATCCCGTTCTTCCACGAGATCAGCCGCGTCAACATGCAGACGATCCGGATGGAGGTGATCCGCGCGGGCGACAGCTCGCTGATCACCAAGGACCGGCTGCGGATCGATGTCGGCGCGGAGTTCTACGCCTCGGTGATCCCCGAGGAACGCGCCATCGTGCGCGCGGCGCAGACGCTGGGCAAGCGCACCTTCCAGCCCGAACAGCTCAAGGGGCTGATCGACGGGATGATGGTGGATGCCCTGCGCTCGGTCGCGGCGCAGATGACGATGGACGAGCTGCACGAGAACCGCGCCAGCTTCGTGCGCGAGGTGCGCGCGGCGCTGACCGACGTGCTGGCGAAATACGGGCTGGAACTGGACAGCGTCTCGCTGACCGCGCTCGACCAGACCCCGTTCTCGGCGCTCGACGAGAACAACGCCTTCAACGCGGTCGGCATGCGCAAGCTCGCCGAGGTGATCGCCCGCTCGAAGAAGGAGCGCGCCGAGATCGAGGGCGAAAGCCAGGTCGCCGTGCGCCGGGCCGAGGTCGAGGCGAGCCGCCGCAAGCTGGAGATCGAGCTCGAGGAACGCCGCGCCGAGATCGCCCAGGCGCAGGAGGTCGAAACCCTGCTGGCGCTGCAACTCGCGGACGTCGCCCGCAAGAAGGCCGAGGCCGAGCGCGCGGCGGCGCAGGCGCGCATCGAGATGGAGCGCGAGATCCAGGCCGCCAACATCGCGCGCGAGCTGTCGGTGCGCGAGGCCGAGATCGCCCAGGGCCGGGCGCTCGACATCGCGGCGCAGGAGCGGGCGATCCTGATCGCGGCGAAATCGCTGGAGGAAAGCCGCGCCAAGGCCGAGGCGACCGAGGCACAATCGGCCGTGGTCCGCGCCGAGGAAGACATCCAGACCCTGCGCCAGATGTCCGAGGCCGAGCGTCGCAAGCGGCTGGCATTGCTGGCCGCCGAGCAGGATGCCGAGGCCAGCGCGCTCAGGGCCCGGATCACCGCCGAGAACGAGAAGGACCTCTCGACGGCGCGGACCGAGGTCAAGCGCGCCGAGGCGGAGGCGCTGAAGGCGCTGAAACTGGCCGAAGCCGAAGGCGAGCGCGCGCGGATCGAGGCGGAGAACGGCCGCTCGGACGCGGTCATCGCGCTGGAACTAGAGAAGGCCCGCCTGCGCGCGATGCCCGAGATCGTCAGCCAGATGGTCAAGCCCGCGGAGAGGATCAAGGGGATTTCCATCAACCATATCAGCGGCCTGGGCCGGGGCGAGGGGGGCGAGCGGGCGACCTCGCCGGTCAGCCAGACGCTGGACGCGATCCTCGACATGGCGGTGACCCTGCCCGCGATGAAGAAGATCGGCGACAGCGTGGGGGTGAACCTCGAAGGGCTGCTGCCGGAGGATGGGAAACCGGCCGCCAAGTAGGCCCGGGGCCCGCCACTCGCTGCACATCACGGAACGGGGCCTTCGGGTCCCGTTCTCGTGTCAACGCCCTGAACTCCCGCGAAACCCCGCGTCGGTTTCACGTCGGTCCAACGTCGGTATCACGTCGGTGCGGGATCGGTGCGCCCGGTTTCTTCTTGGCCGAAATACTCCGGGGGGGCCGCGCGGGACGCGCGGCGGGGGGCAGCGCCCCCCTCCGCCCGCTCAGGCCAGCGCGTCCCAGACGAGCTTCAGTGCAATCACCGTCAGCAGCACGAGGATCATCCGGTCGAAGGTGGCCTTCGAGACATGCCGGGTCAGCCGCGCACCGACCGGCATCGCGAGGAACAGCGGCACCATCGCGGCGAGGCTGAGCGCCGCCCGGTGCGGGGTCAGGATGCCGAAGCTCGCGAGCAGCGGGATCTGCACCACCGACATGATCATGAAGAAGACCGAGATCGTCGCGATGAAGGCCGCGCGGTCGAGGCGGATCGCGTTCAGGAAGGTGACCGAGACCGGGGCCGAGATGCCGCCCGCGCCCTGCATCACGCCGCCGACGAAGCCCACCGGCATCACCAGCCGGTCGGCCGCGCCGCTGGCCAGTTTCCAGTCCGGGCGCAAGAGGCGGAAGCCGATGTACATCAGCACCACCGCCGCCAGCCCGCCCATCAGCGCCTGTTGCGGCAGGGTCGCCAGCATCACCGAGCCGATCCCGGCCCCGGCCCCGCCCGCGAGCGCGAAGCCCCAGGTGAAGCGGCGCGAGACCTGCGAGGCGCGGTACTGCCAGCCCTGCCAGATGTTCGAGAAGAGGTTGGGGATCACGAAGATCGCGACCGCCGTCGGCACGTCGAAGAGCATGGCGAGGATCGGGACGCCGACCACCGGGGCCCCGGCGCCGGTCGCGCCTTTCAGGAGGCCGCCGAGGGCCACGGCGGCGGCGGCGAAGGCAATGTCGGTCAGGGTCATCAGTGATCGTCCGAAAGGGCCACGCGGAGGTCGAGCAGCACCTGGCGGCGCTCGCTGCGGATGATGCGGAGGGCGCGCGCGAGCGCTGCGGGCAGCTCGCGCCCGTCGGTCACCGTCTCGGCATGCGCCCGGCTGGCGCGGGCGACGCTGGCGAAATCGGGGATCGGGCTGAGCGAGGTCAGCGGCATCTCGTTCGCGGCCACCGCGGCGCCCTGCGGGTAGCCCTTCAGCACCGAGCGACGCACCGCGTTCCAGGTCGCGTTGTTCTTGACGATGGTCAGGATGGGCAGCTCCAGCGCCTCGGCGATCTGGTGGCAGGCGACCGGGTTGGCGAACATGTAGCTGCCGTCGCCGATGCAGGCGATCACCAGCCGGTCGCGGTCCGCGAGCTGCGCGCCGAGCGCCGCGGACAGCGCCCAGCCGAGCCCGCCGGAATGCGGGTTGCAGAACAGCCGGTTCGGCCCTTTCAGGTCCATGACCCCCGGCAGCAGGCCCAGTTCGGTGAAGGCCACGGCCCGCTCGTCCATGATGTCCGAGACGCAGGCGCTCATCCATTCGGCGGTCATCGGCGCGGTGGCCCCGGCCTCGGCCTGCGCGCGGGCGCTGGCGCGGCGGGCGGCGGGGTCGGGGTGCGTGAAGGGCCGGTCGGGGCCGGGCAGGGCGGCCGTCAGCGCCGTCACCGTGGCGACCGCGTCGCCGGTCAGCGCGATGTCGGTCTTGTGGCCGCGCACCGGCATCCGGGCGAAGAGCGGGTCGGGTCCGATCTGGATCACCGACGTGGCGCGGTCGGGGCGGTGCAGCGCCTCGATCCAGGGGATGTCGCAGTCGACGGCGAGGATCAGGTCGGCGGTCTTCAGCGCGGGGCCGGGGGCATAGCCCGCGAGCGCCGGCGCGTCGGAGGGCAGCACGTTGCGGACCGGGAAGGGCTCGTAGACCGGGGCGCCGAGCCGGGCGGCTAGCGCCGCGATGGCGGGCGCGAGGCGGCCTGCCGTGTCGCCGCGCTGGACGAGGATGACGGGCCGGTCGGCAGCGGCGCAGGCCGTGGCGGCCCGCGCGAGGGCATCGGGATCGGGGGCGGCGGGCGAGGGGACCGGCACCGGGGTCGGGTCGTGCGGCCCGTCGGGAATCTCGGCGGCGAGCGGCTCGCGCGGCAGGCTCAGGTAGACCGGCCCCTCGGGCGCGGTGCGCGCGACGGCGAGCGCCCGGTGGACCAGCGGCGCGCCCTGCTCGGGGTAGCGCATCTCGTAGGTGTACTTGGTGCAGTCGCGCACGATCGAGGTCTGGTCGAACATCTCCTGGCCGACCTGGATCGGGGTGATCCGGCTGCCCTTGCGGCCGCGCTCGGTGATCGGCGTGCGGCCCGACATGACCAGCATCGGCACGTTGTCGGACGCGGCGTTGATGACCCCCATCAGCGCGTTGGCGAGGCCGACGTTGACATGCACCATCAGCGCCTGCGCGCGGCCGGTGGCCAGGTAGAAGCCGTGCGCCATGGCGACGGCGGCGGTCTCGTGCGGGGCGGTCACCGGGGTCGGCACCGAGCCGGGCGCAGCCGCCGCGAGGCTTTCGATGACGGGCGGGAAGTCGGTGCCCGCGTTGGCAAAGAGGTAATCGACGCCCGCGTCCTTCAAGGCCGTGAGCACGCTGTCTGCGCCGGTTCTCACCGGGGGTGTGTCGGTTGCCATTTGTCCTCCCGTCCCGGCCTGCCCGGGCATTCCCGTCTTGATAATTGTGATCGGCAGGGTAGTGTCAAACACAAATCTCATATATTGGGATTTTTGTCCGGTCCCAAAGGCCGGCGCCAACGGGAGGAAAACACCATGAAGCACTACATCGCCGCCGCGGCGGTGGCGCTCGGCGTTGCCACGGCCGCGCCCGCCCTCGC
>JAUHZL010000200.1 GCA_030425945.1 Alphaproteobacteria bacterium
CGATCGCGCGTCAGACGCGCCACCTGGGACAACGGTCATATGGCGCGGTTTCTCACGTCTCGCTGACCTTGTCGAAGGTGCCAGCCTCGTAAAGCCTCCAGCGGATACTTATGGGTAACTTCAAGTCGGCGGACACTAGCCCGGGAATGGTGCCAAACTGTGGCATGACCGGCACTTTGTTGCCGCCCGGGACAAGGGGCGCGCGTCATGCAGGCCGCTTGCGCGCCCGCCCGCTTCGCCCTAGCTGACGGAAAAGCCCGAGAAAGGAGCCGCCGCCATGTTCACCGGAATCGTCACCGACATCGGCACCGTCACCGAGATCGAGAAGCGCGGCGACACCCGCGCCCGGATCCGCAGCGCCTATCGCGCCTCGGGGATCGACCTCGGGGCCTCGATTGCCTGCGACGGCGTCTGCCTGACCGTGATCGCGCGCGGGGCCGAGGGCGAGGGGGCCTGGTTCGACGTGGAGTATTCCGCAGAGACGGTGTCGAAGACCAACCTCGGCGACTGGGCGGTGGGCCGGCGGATCAACCTCGAACGCGCGCTGAAGGTGGGCGACGAGCTGGGCGGGCACATCGTGTCGGGCCATGTCGACGGCGTCGCCCGCGTGGTCGGCGTGCGGGCCGAGGGCGACAGCACCCGCGTCACCTTCGAGGCCCCGCAGGCGCTGGCGAAATTCATCGCGCCAAAGGGTTCGGTCGCGCTGAACGGCACCTCGCTGACGGTGAACGAGGTCGAGGGCACCCGCTTCGGCGTCAACCTCATCCCGCATACCCAGAAGGCCACGACCTGGGGCGGGGTGGCGGTGGGCGATGCCGTCAACCTCGAGATCGACACGCTGGCGCGCTACGTCGCGCGGCTGGCGGAAGCGGGATGAAACCGCTGGTTCTGGTGTCGATCGAGGACGCGACGGGCGACCGTTGCGTGGACATCCTGCAGCTTTCCGACACCGAGTTCGGGTTTTCCGAGTGCCGCCGCGACCCCGAGGACAGCCACGGCTGGCGGCGTCTTGCCGGGATCACCGCGGGCTTCGCCGATGCCGGGGCCGCGCGGGCCGCGGCGGCGCGCGCGGTCGCGTGGCTGGGGGCTGCGGCATGAGCGGGATCGGGCACAACGGCGGGCCGACGCTGGAGCGGGGCTTCGGCTTTCGCAAGGTGGCCTGGACCAAGGCGCGGGCGGCGCTGCTGCCGAGCCTGCCGCTGGAGGTCGTCCGGCTGCGGGTGGCGCGGGCGCAGCGGCTGGGCCTGAGCTATCGTCGCTATGCCTCGATCCGCGCGGCGACGGGCTGCGATATCGTCGCGTTCCTGTTCTCGGACAACGCGCTCGACCTGCGCCGCACCCGGATCGAGGTGCCCGCCGACGTGGCCGCCCGGCTGGCCGGTCTGCAGGGGGCGGCGACGCGGCTGGCGGCGGTGCATCCGCCCCATGCGCCGGGGGCCGTGCTGGCGGCCAACGCGGGGCTCGACGCGGCGGCTGTGGCGCCGGGCCTGTCGGCGAGCTGGCGCGAAACGCGCGACCGGCTGCGCGCGCTCGTCCGTGCGCAGGGCGTCCCGTTCGACGGCGTGGTGGTGGTGCCCGCGACGATGCCGGAAGGCGGCTGGTGCGCCGCCGCCGGGCTGGCGGGCGCGGTGCCCGCCGAGGCGTTCTTCGCCCCGACCGCGTGAGCCGGCCGCTCTGCGCCGGTGCAGGTCTGCCCTGCGTCCGCGTGGCCCCCGTGCCACTGGCATTCCGTCCGCCGCTGGTCTAAGTGCGCATCGAACTGACCCCGGTGGACTCCGCGATGACCGATCCCGTCCCATTCGAACAGCCCGGCCCCGTCGAGGAGAACTGGCGCGATGCCATTTCCTCGGTCGAGGAGATTCTCGACGACGCGCGCAACGGGCGCATGTTCATCCTCGTCGATCACGAGGACCGCGAGAACGAGGGCGACCTCGTCATTCCCGCGCAATGGGCGACACCGGACGCGATCAACTTCATGGCGACGCACGGGCGCGGCCTGATCTGCCTGTCGCTGACCAGCCAGCGGATCGAGGCGCTGGGCCTCACGCTGATGTCCACCAACAACTCGTCCCGGCACGAGACCGCCTTCACGATCTCGATCGAGGCGCGCGAGGGCGTGACGACCGGCATTTCCGCTGCCGACCGCGCCCGTACGGTGCAGGTCGCCATCGACGCCTCGAAGGGCGCCGCCGACATCGCCACGCCGGGCCACGTCTTCCCGCTGCGCGCACGCGAGGGCGGCGTTCTCGTCCGCGCCGGGCACACCGAGGCGGCCGTGGACATTTCGCGGCTGGCCGGGCTGAACCCCTCGGGCGTGATCTGCGAGATCATGAACGAGGACGGCACCATGGCGCGGCTGCCCGACCTCGTGGCCTTCGCCCAGAAGCACAACCTGAAGATCGGCACCATCAGCGACCTGATCGCCTACCGCCGCCGTCACGACAACCTCGTGAAGGTGCGGCAGGAGACGACGATTCACAGCGAGTTCGGCGGCGACTGGATCATGCGGATCTATGCCGACGAGACGCAGGGCGCCGAGCACATCGCGCTGATCAAGGGCGACATCACCACGCCGGACCCGGTGCTGGTGCGGATGCACGCGCTCGACCCGATGCTCGACATCATCGGGACCGGCGGCGCGGGCCGGGCGGGCGAGTTCGGCGACGCGATGCGGCTGGTGGCCGAGGCCGGGCGCGGGGTCGTCGTGCTGCTGCGGGACACCACGATGAAGATCGTGTCGGACGAACATGCCTCGCCGCAGACGCTGCGGCAGTACGGGCTCGGGGCGCAGATCCTGTCCTCGCTCGGGCTGTCGGACCTGATCCTGCTGACCAACTCGCCCACACCGAAGGTGATCGGTCTCGAGGCCTATGGCCTGACGATCACCGGCACCCGCAAGATCCCGACGACGAGAGGCTGAGACATGGCTGGCGCATCGCATCATTCGCTGGAAACGCCGAAGATGGAGCGGCCGACGAAGCTGCTGATCGTCGTGGCGCCCTATTACAAGGACATCGCCGACGGGCTGATCGCCGGGGCGACCGCCGAGATCGAGGCGGCCGGCGCGACCTGGGAGCTGGTCGAGGTGCCCGGCGCGCTGGAGATCCCGCCCGCGATCGCGACCGCGCACCGGCTGTCGAACTTCGACGGCTACGTGGCGCTCGGCTGCATCATCCGGGGCGAGACCACCCATTACGACACCGTCTGCAACGACAGCTCGCGCGGGCTGATGCTGCTGGGCCTGCAGGGCGCGGCGCTGGGCAACGGCATCCTGACGGTCGAGAACCATGAGCAGGCCGCCGTGCGCGCCGATCCGGCGGGCCAGAACAAGGGCGGCGGCGCGGCGGCGGCGGCCCTGCACCTGATCGCGCTCCAGCGGCGCTGGGGCAAGCCGAAGGGCAGCGTCGGGTTCCGCACCGACGAGCTGCGGCTCGCGGGCGGCGAGGGGACGACCAGCGCATGACCGTCGACCGCAAGGCGCAGCGTCGCCAGATGAAATCCGCGGCCCGGCTCTATGCCGTGCAGGCGCTGTTCCAGATGGAAGTCTCGGAGCAGGACAGCGAGGCGGTGATCCGCGAGTTCGAGACCTTCCGCCTCGGCGAGGTCTACGAGGAAGACGGGATCGAGATGGCGGAAGGCGATATCGACCTGTTCCGCAAGACGGTGCGCGACGCGGTCAACTGGCAGGCGAAGATCGACCAGATGACCGATCGCGGACTGGTGGCGAAATGGCCGATCGCCCGGATCGATCCGACGCTGCGGGCGCTGTTCCGCGCCGCCGGGGCGGAGCTGGCCGAGAACGACACCCCGCCGCGCGTGGTGATCACCGAGTTCGTGGACATCGCGGGCGCGTTCTTCCCGGAGGGGCGCGAGCCGTCCTTCGTGAACGCGGTGCTCGACCACATGGCGCGCGAGGCCCGGCCCGAGGCGTTCTGAGCCCCGGCAACTGCCCAATTTCCCGGCATCTGCCCGAACCGGGGCGCGGAATCGCGCCGCCGCAGGGCGGATTGCGGGGCAGGCCTTGTCGCGCGCGGATCGGAGGCGCATGCTCAGGGCACGGCAACCTTCAGGAGGATTCCATGCCTGCCCTCGTCCAGCTCTACATCCGGTCCTGCGCCATGGGCTTCGCCCTCGCGGCGGTGTTCGTCGGCCTGCTGTTCTGGTCCGACGTGGGCGGGCTGTGGCACCTCGTCTCGACCTCGGACGTGGGGATCATCGCGGCCGTGATGCTGTTCATGGGCAACGGGATCATTTTCGCGGGGGCGAATTTCGCCATCACGATCCTGCGCATGGAAGAGCGCGAGCCGCCCCGCAGCGGCGGTCGCCGTGCGCCGCAGATGGTCGCCGTGCCGGTTCCGGTGCGGGTGGACCGCGATCCGCGCGCCGTCAGCCGTCGTCCGCGGGACTGGTAAGGGCAAACGCCGCCAGTTCGTCCGGCTCGAAGATGTAGATCGCGTCCGGCGGGGTCTGCATCGCCTTTTCCATCACGCGCACGTCGATGCCCATGGCGTCGAGATAGCCCATGACTTCGGCCTGACCGGCCTGGATGTCGGACACCGCGAGGAACGCCGGCAGGTAGGTGTTGGTGTCGAAGTAGTGCTGGTGGACGCCGACCGCGCCCTCGGGGTGGACGGTCCGCGCCGTGCCTGCCGCCAGCACGTAGGGGCAGGCGGAGAAGCACACGTCGCCCGCGCCGATTTCCGTGGCGAGCCCCGCCGCGCGCAGGGCGCGGCCGATCTCCAGCGCGTCCGCGACCGAGCCGCCGGGCGAGTTCAGCAGGACCGTCTCCGGGGCCGGGTCGAGGGCCGCGAGCGCTTCGGGGATGCGCCCCACATCGCCGGGTGCGATGCTGCCGATCAGCGCCACGCGGGTCGGATCGCCGGGCACCGGCCGCAGGTCGAGGCGCGAGGGCAGGCCCGCGGGCATCTCGTAGGGGCGGGAGGGCACCTGCGGCAGCTCGCGCAGGCGCGGCGTGTAGCGGCGGGTCTGGTCGCCCGGCGTGGTCGGGTTGTCGAGGTCCGGCAGCGCCTCGCGCGTCGTCTCGCGCAGGATCAGCGGTCCGAGGTCGCTGAGCAGCATCACCCCGGCCAGCCCCAGTTGCAGCACCAGCAGGCCGCGCAGCGTGGTTCGGACGGCGGGACGGGGCAGGCGCATCAGGCGCCGTCGCCCTTGGGCGGCCGGTCGGGATCGGGGGCCGCTTCGGGACGCGGGGTGGCGATCAGCGCCTCTTCCACCTCGCGCACGGCGGTCATCGCGGCCCGCAGTTCGGCCACCGTCATGCGATGCTCGATCCGGACCTGTGCCCGGCCGCCCCGGATCGCGGCCTGCGTGATGGCGACGATCAGCACCAGCACGGCGGGCAGCAGGTCGATGGCGATGGCCCCGGCCCAGCTCGGGACGAAGTTCCCGGCATAGCGGATCACGGCATCCGCGGCCGAGATCGGGGTATAGGTCGTCTCGGCGGGCGGCGGCATCGCGATGACCGCATCCGCCGCACCGCGCAGGGACTTGGCGCGCAGTTCGAGCACGTCGAGGATCGCGGTGATGGTCGAGGCCTGGTCGCTGCGCGCGCCCTCCGAGCGCCCGTCGAGATCGGGCAGCACGGCGGAGGCCACGAGGTCGTCGGCGGCGCGCGCGACCAGCGGAGCGGGCGAGAGTTGCCGCAACTCGGCGATCAGACCGGCGAGGCGCACCGACTCCTCGGAAAACGCGACCGAGCGGACCTGCACCGGCCCCTGCTCGACGGTCAGGGCGCGCATCCGGCTGAGGATGGCGTTGCCCTCGTCGAAGGCGGCCTCGATCTGCGGGGCCTGCTGGGCGATCTGGCGTTCGAGGCTGGTCAGTTCCTCGGCCTTCTGGCGCAGCAGGCTGAACACCGCGC
>JAUHZL010000201.1 GCA_030425945.1 Alphaproteobacteria bacterium
CCATCGAGAGCGCGCCCGGCACCTGGGAGATCGTGCAGGCGAGCGAGGCCGAGCTGATCGCGCCAGGCCGGTATCGGCTCACCCGGCTCCTTCGCGGCCAGCGCGGCACGGAAGGCGCCATGGGCAACCCAGCTCCGGCCAGCGCGCGGGTGGTGCTGCTCGACGACAGCCTTGCCTCGCTGCCGATCGCCGAGGCCGATCTCGGTATCCCATGGAACTGGCGGATCGGCCCGGCGAGCCGCCCGGTCAGCGACGAGACCTATGTGGCGCAGACCTTCACGCCCGCGGGTGTGGGGCTGCGGCCGTTCTCCGTCACCCATGTCGAACAGCCATGGCGCACGCCGCGAACGCCGGGCGATTTTACCATTTGCTGGACGCGCCGGTCTCGCGCGCTCGCCGCCGACAACTGGGGCGGGTTGGAGGTGCCGCTCGCCGAGGAGCTTGAAGCCTACGAGGTCGAGATCCTCGACGGCGCGACCGTGAAACGGGTCCTGAGCACCGCCACCACCAGCGCCGTCTACACCACCGCCCAGCAGACCGCCGATTGGGGCGCGCCGCTCGGTGCCGGCGACACGCTCGACATTCGCATCTACCAGCTCTCTGCCCTCGTCGGGCGAGGCGCGCCCAAGACCGTGACGCTGAGCTTCTGAGGCGGCGCAATGAGTTCTGGCCGGCCGTGCGCTCTGCGGCGTAGGCTCGGGACATGCGCCCCGAAGACGAAGACCGGATTGCCGCCCAGCTTGCTAGAGTGATGGCCGTGGCCTGCGTGCGCAACACGCAGCTCGAGACCCTGCATGCCGGCCTGACGCCGGTCTCGCACGCTGGTGACGGTAGCGACGTTGTCGTCGTGGACGCTGCCGGCAGACGCATTCCGTGGTCCGAGGTCGCGAGGATCAATGACGACGAAATGGGTGCGCTGATGCGCGAGATCGTGGACCGGCTCTACACCTTCCATCTGCGGATCGACGATCCCGTCTTCCGTGCCGAGATCGATCGCTGGGCCGCAATGACCGCGAAGTGGGATGCGCCGAAGCCCGACCCGGTTCTATCGGCCATCCCGGAGGAGCCGCCCGAGCGCGGGTAGCCCGCCACCGCCTATAGCCGCGCCATTGCTCGCCGCCTGCCACGCAGGCGGCGTTCTTCGTTCTGGAGACCGCCCATGTCCGACGCCACGACCCATCTCATGCTGCCCTACATCCTCGCGGCGCAGGCCCAGAAGCATATCACCCACAACGAGGCCCTGCGGATTCTCGACGGACTCGTGCATCTTTCGACTCTCGACCGGGATCTGACGGCGCCGCCCAGCAGCCCCGCCGATGGCGACCGCTACATCGTCGCCTCGGGCGCCACCGGTGACTGGGCGGGCTGGGACCTGAACGTGGCGCTCTGGACGGACGGCGCTTGGCTGCGCCTGCCGCCGCGGACGGGCTGGCGTGCGTGGGTCGAGGACGAGGGGCTACTGCTGGTCTACGACGGGTCTGACTGGATCGGCACGACCCCGGACGTGCTGCAGAACATGGCGCTGCTCGGACTTGGCACCACCGCGGATGCGTCAAACCCGTTCTCGGCCAAGCTAAACGCCGCTCTCTGGACGGCGAAGACCTTGGCCGAGGGCGGCACCGGCGATCTGTTCTACACCATGAACAAGGAGGCCGCCGGCGACGATCTCGGCCTCACACTGCAGACCGGCTTCGTGACCAAGGCGCTGGTGGGGCTCTTCGGCTCGGACCGCTTCCGCCTCGCGGTTTCCGCCGACGGCAGCACCTTCTTCGACGGGCTCAGCATCGACAACGCCACCGGCATCGTCGACCAGCCCCGGCTGCCGCGGTTCAAGGCGTACACGAACTACGACAACTATGTCGGCGTCGGCGCCTGGACGAAGATCGCCATCAACAACACCGACTACAACGACCAGGGAGCCTTCGATTCCGCCAACAACCGCTTCGTCGCGCCGGTCGACGGCACCTACCTCTTCGGCGCCACGCTCCTCTACAAGGTGAACGCCAGCACGTCGGCGCGGATGAGCGGGCGACTTGTCCTGAACGGCACGACCGAGATCCGCGGCTCGCAGGGCGAGATCAGCGGCGCGCATGTCTCCGAGGCCACCGCACTCTGGCTGCAGACGATGGTCGCGCTCACTGCTGGCGATACCGTCGAGCTGCAGGGAAACTTCCGCGCCGCGGATGGCTATTTCGCCGCCGACCAGACGTCCTTCTGGGGCGCCAAGATCGGCTGAGGGAGGCACGCTATGGCCCCACAACGCCCCGAGGACGGCTTCGTCCGCATGCCTGAGCACGAGTTCGAGGCGATCCTGGCGCGCGCCGCCGAGGAGGGCGCGAAACGCGCGCTCGCCGATGTCGGGCTCGAAGGCGACGAGGCGGCGCTCGACATCCGCGACCTGCGCTCGATGCTGGATCTCCTACGGCTGGTGCGGCGCACCGCCGTGCAGACCGTCGTCCGCGCCGTCACCACCGCGATCCTGCTCGCGCTGCTCGCCGGCGTCGCCATCAAGCTGAAGGTCTTCGGCAACGGCCCGTAGCCCAAGCCATCCGACCCTTTCGACCACCGGACCCGCCCCCGAGGCGGGTTTTCTCATTTCTGGAGGACCCCCATGACCACGACATTCCACAGCCATTGGCGCGACGCACCGGAGAGCACCTGGCGCTGGCCGAATTTCTCGCCCGCCGAGATCGCGTGCCGCGGCACCGGCAAGCTGCTGATCAGCGAGCCTGCGCTCGACAAGTTGC
The DNA here is from genome assembly GCA_030425945.1 of Alphaproteobacteria bacterium. Taxonomy (GTDB): domain Bacteria; phylum Pseudomonadota; class Alphaproteobacteria; order Rhodobacterales; family Rhodobacteraceae; genus Dinoroseobacter. Next base: position 2,748 of record JAUHZL010000201.1, read on the forward strand.
AGGCGCTGCGCGACCGGCTGGGCAAGCCGCTGATCGTCCGCTCGGCCTATCGTAGCCCTGAGCACAACCGTGCTGTCGGCGGCGCGACCCGGTCGAAACACATGGAAGGCGCCGCCTTCGACATCGCCATGGCGAACCACGACCCGGTGATCTTCGAGGCGGCAGCGCGCGAGGTCGGGTTCCTTGGCTTCGGCTTCTACCCGCGATCCGGGTTCATGCACATCGACCTCGGGCCTGCACGGCAGTGGGGCGAGCGGTTCCCCGCGCGATCTGTGCCCTTCGCGGCCGAGACCCCGCCGGCGCGCGAGGTCCTGGCACAGAGCCGCACGCTGAAAGGCGGAGGGGCGGCTGGCGTCGCGACACTCGGAGCTGCCAGTGTCGAGGTGGCGCAGCAGGTGCTGGCGGAGACCCAGACCGCGATCCTGCCGCTCGTCCCGCATCTCGACACGCTCCGCTGGGTGTTCATCGCCGTCGCGCTCGGGGGCATCGCAGTCACGATCTACGCACGCCTCGATGACTGGCGTCGGGGGCGGCGGTGATCGGTGGGTGCCTCGCCACGCTCGCCGGATCGGCATGGGCGCGCACGGCGCTCCGCTACGGCGTCACAGCACTTGCGATCCTTCTGTTCCTGCTGGCCCTGCGCCGCTCCGGCGAGCGGGCCGGTCGACTGTCCGAGCGGCTCGAGACCATGGAGAAAACCCATGATGCGCAACGACGGATGCTCGAGGCGGCAGCGCGTCGCCCTCGTTCTCGCGACGATCTGGCTGAGCGGCTGCGCTACGGGCGTTTCTGACATCGAAAGCCCCGCGGCCTGTCCGCCGGTCGTCGAGTACAGCCGGGAGTTCCAAGCTCAAGCCGCAGACGAATTGGCCCTGCTGCCGGAGGACTCGGCGATCATGGGAATGATCAGCGACTACGCTGTGATGCGGGAGCAGGCGCGGGTTTGCGGGTAGCCCGCCGCTACTAGCGCGGGGAAGCGGTTCCGGATTCTTGAGCATAGCCATGGACACGGCTTTGGGAGGCAGGTAGATAGACCGGTATGTCTATTCGTACACCGAGACCAACCAAAGATCGCCTCATCGAAACCGCGAGAGAGCTGTTTCTGAGGGAGGGCATCCCGCAAACCGGGATCAACAAGGTCATCGCGACGGCCGATGTGGCGCGGATGACGCTCTACAACAACTTCGCGTCCAAGGACGATCTGATCCTTGCGGTCTTTGAAAGAGAGGCGGAACTCCGGCGGGACGCTATTCTGGAAGCGCAGGAAGACCTCGAGGGACCGACCGAGCGTGTCCTTGCACTATTCGATGTTGCGAGAGAAGTCGCCTCGCACAAGGGCTTCAGGGGGTGCGCCTTCATCAACCTCGCGATCGAGGTCGCCGCGCCTGATAGCGCGCTCCATGCATTGGCGCAGGAGCACAAGACCTGGATCAGAGCCAATATCCGGACCCAGCTGGGGGAAGGTGTGTTCTCCGATCCCGATACTCTAGCTCAACAGGTTGCCGTGCTTTGGGACGGTGGCATCGTCGGCGCATACGTCCACCAATCCGACAGGCCCATTCGGCTGGCGCGTGAGGCTGCCCGGACCTTGATGCGAGTGGCGACGCAATGACGTCAAGTCGCGACTGGTGGATCGTGATCGGTTTGGCCCTTGGGGTCACGATCAGCAACGCCTTTGCCCGGTTCGCCTATGGCCTGATCCTGCCGGCCATGCAAAGCGACCTGGACTGGACCTACACACAGTCCGGCTGGATCAACACTGCAAACGCCCTTGGATACATTGCCGGGGCCGTCCTGACATTCGCGGCCATCGGGCGCGTTCCTGCGAAGTGGCTGTTCAGCGTTGGTCTGGTCGTCACGGCTGTCAGCCTGCTCATGTGCGGGTTTGGCGATGGCTTCTTGTATCTGACGTTCTGGCGCATTCTCGCAGGCGTTGCGGGCGCGCCGGTCTTCATCGCGGGCGGCACAATGGCGGCCTCCCTGTTCCGTGACGATGCAAGACGAAATGCCCTGGCCATCGCCGGCTATTTTGGAGGAGCGGGGCTTGGCATGATCCTCAGCGGTGCGGCCCTGCCCGGCCTGTTCGCCCGGCATGGGGCGCTGTTCTGGCCGGAGGCATGGATCTGGCTCGGTGTGGCGAGCCTTGTCCTGGCGCCTGTCTCGATCTGGGCGGCCGGTCAGACGGAGATGTCTCATAGCACTGGCCAAGCCGACGGGACCTTGCCTGTTGCGAAGATGGGCTTTGCACTCCTTGGTTACGGTCTCTTCGCGACGGGATACATCGTCTATCTGACCTTCATCGTCGCATCGGTCCGGGAGGCCGGCCTGGGCGCGGCAACGATCTCCGGCGGGTGGGTGATCATCGGGATCGGAATCATCCTGTCGCCGTTCCTCTGGCGTCCGGTTCTGGCCAGATGGGACTCCGGCGTGCCGCTCGCGCTTGCCTGCGCCGTGACCGGCATCGCAACCCTGTTGCCATGGATCTTGCCCGGTGTCCTCGGCTTCGCGCTGTCGGCACTCCTGTTCGGATTGGCGGTCTTCATCGGTCCGGGCGCAGTGACGAGTTTCGGGCGAAAGAACCTGCCACAGGCCTTGTGGGGAAAATCGGTCAGCCTGTTCACCCTGATCTTTGCAATCGGCCAGACGGTCGGGCCCGTGGCCGCAGGCGTGATCGCCGACATGACCGGCACGGTCGACATCGGCGTTATTGTCGCTGGCGGGATCTTGCTTTGCGCCGCGGCGCTTGCCGCACTTCAACGTCCAATTTCACAGGCGATACAGTGCTAGAGGTGAGATGCCAAGCATGGTCAAACGTCCAAAGACTTGCTTAAGACTACAATGGCGCGTGCCAATACATGGCCACTTTCGGCTACAGGCGGTTTGTTGCGCTCCCGGACAGAGCCCTTTGGTTTGGCGATCGGCCTTTTTGGCCAATCCAGGCAGTTCACGTTTTCATGCAGATATCACGCGCGCGTCGTGACCCTAGGGTCCAGACTCATTGTCGGTCAAAGCCAGAAGATGACCGCTGCGGCGAGCGCGATGGCTGACAGGAAGACCTTCGGGCATCTGTCGTAGCGGGTGGCGATGCGCCGCCAGTCCTTCAATCG
>JAUHZL010000202.1 GCA_030425945.1 Alphaproteobacteria bacterium
GCGCGGCCCCTCCCCCGTCAGGTCACTCGAGCAGGCCCGAGATGGTGCCGAGCGTGGCCTTGTCGGCCTCGATCACCGCGGCGCTCTCGTCGGCGTCCAGCCAGTAGACCAGCGCGCCGGTCTCGGCCGCGACGGCCTGCGCCCGGTCGCTCATCACGGTGGCGCGGGCGACCTCAGCGATCTTGTCGCGCACGTCCTGCGGGGTCTCCTTGCGCACGAAGAGGCCGTTCCACAGCGCGATGTCGAGCGCCGGATCGACCTCGCCGATGGCCGGGGTATCCGGGATCTTCGAGATCCGCTCGCCGGTGATCGACACCAGCACCGTCACCTGGTCGAGACAGGGCAGGATCAGTTGCAGCGTGGTGTTGATGACATCGGCATCGCCCGAGGCCAGCGTGTTGCAGTCGAGCGCGTCGAAGGCCGAGTCGGCCGCCCATGCGAAGCCCATGTTCTTGGCCAGCGCCTTGGTCACCTGCGTCGGCGTCAGCACGTCGCCGAAATGGCCCAGCACCACGTCGTTCGACTGCGCGTAGGTCGCCAGCTCCTCCATCGTCTTGTAGGGCGCGTTGCCCATCGCGGCGATGACGAAGGGATAGGTCAGGAAGATGCCGACCGGATCGAACTTCTCCGGCTCCAGCTCGGGAATGCCCAGCTCGTGCCCGATCAGCGCGACCGCCGGAACGAAGGACCCGATGGTGTAGCCGTCGGCGGGCGCGGTCGCCACGTCGATGGCACCGGGGAACGGGCCGCCGCCGCCGCCGGGCTTGTTCACCACCGCGGCCGCCACGCCGTATTGGGCCTGGAAGTCCTCGGCTATCATCCGGGTCAGCACGTCCTCGAGGTCGCCGGGCGGCCACGGCACGATGAAGCTGACGGGCTTCTCGGGATACTCCGCCAGCGCGGGCCCGGCGAGGGCCAGCACGGCCGTCGCGCAGGCGGTCAGAAACGTCTTCATGGGACTCTCCCTGTCGGTTGGGTCATTATTTGAACCATTGGTAGCGAAAATACTCAGGGACGAGTCGCGAGTCTGTCAAGAATTCTCTTCATACCACAAGCAATCGCCGGGCGATTGACAGGCCGCTGCTCAATACGCAGACTATTTGCAACCACAGGTTCATATGTTGAACCGACCGGAGGACCGATGGACCTGAGCCGCATCGCCGCCCTGCGCGCGACCCCCGTGCCGCCTGCCCTGCACCTGATCGACGGCGCGGCCTGCCCCGCCTCGGACGGCGGCACGATGACCGCCCGCTCGCCCATCGACGGCAGCGCCCTGACCACGCTGGCGCGCGGCACCGTCGCGGATGCCGACGCCGCCGTCGCCGCCGCCCGCCGCGCCTTCGACGACGGCCGCTGGTCCGGCCTCGCCCCGGCCGAGCGCAAGCGCATCCTGCTCCGCTGGGCCGACCTGATCGAGGCCCGCGCGCTCGACCTTGCCGTGCTGGGCGTGCGCGAGAACGGCACCGAGATCGCGATGGCCCTGAAGGCCGAGCCGCTGTCCGCCGCCGCCACCATCCGCTACTACGCCGAGGCGATCGACAAGCTCACCGGCGAGATCGCCGCCACCCCGCCCGGCACGCTGGGCCTCGTCCACCGCGAACCGGCGGGCGTCGTCGCGGCCATCGTGCCGTGGAACTTCCCGCTGATGATCGGCGCGTGGAAGCTGGGCCCGGCGCTGGCGGCGGGCTGCTCGGTGGTGCTGAAACCGGCCGAGACCGCCGCGCTGACGCTGCTGCGGATCGCCGAGCTGGCGCTGGAGGCCGGGCTGCCCCCCGGCGTGCTGAACGTGGTCACCGGCGAAGGCCCGGTGGTCGGCGCGGCGCTGGCGGCCTCGATGGACGTCGACGTGCTGGTCTTCACCGGCTCGGGCGCGACAGGGCGCAAGCTGCTGGAGGCCGCCGCGCGCTCGAACCTCAAGCGCGTCTACCTCGAACTGGGCGGCAAGTCCCCCAACATCGTCTTTGCCGACGCCCCCGACCTCGACGAGGCGGCGGCGGTCTCGGCGGCGGGCATCTTCCGCAACGCGGGCCAGGTCTGCATCGCGGGCTCGCGCCTGCTGGTCGAACGTTCGGTTCACGACGCCTTCGTCGAAAAGCTCGCCGCCCACGCCACGGCGCTGCGGGTGGGCGACCCGCTCGACCCCGCCACCGGGGCGGGCGCGCTCAACTCCGAGGCGCAACTGGCCCGCAGCCTGGGCTTCGTGGAGGAGGCCCGCGCGCAGGGCCGCCGCATCGTCACCGGCGGCGACCGCATCCTGCCCGAGACGGGGGGCTACTACATGGCCCCGACCGTGGTCGCCGACGTGCGCCCCGACGACCGCCTCGCCCGCGAGGAGGTGTTCGGCCCGGTTCTCGCCGTCACGCCCTTCGACACCGAGGACGAGGCGATCGCCCTCGCCAACGGCACCGACTACGGGCTGGCGGCGGCGGTCTGGACAGGCAATCTCGGGCGCGCGCACCGCATGGTCCGCCGCCTGCGCGCCGGGCTCGTCCACGTCAACACCTACGGCGGCTCGGACCTGACCGTGCCGCTCGGCGGGGTCAAGCAGTCGGGCAACGGGCATGACAAGTCCCTGCACGCCTTCGACAAGTACCTCGACCTGAAGACCGCCTGGATCAAGCTCTGAGCCGCGAGAGGCCCGCATGACCGACCGCACCGTTCTCATCGTCGGCACCTACGACACCAAGGACGACGAACTGACCTACATCGCCGGGGTGATCCGCGCCCAGGGCGGCGCGGTCCGCACCATGGACGTCAGCGTGCTGGGCGACCCGCGCACCCCCGCCGACCATTCCAAGCACGAGGTCGCCGCAGCCGGCGGCCACGACATCGCCGACGCCATCGAGGCGGGCGACGAGAACGTCGCCATGCAGATCATGGCCAGGGGTGCCGCGGCGCTGGCGGCGCGGCTCTGCGCGGCGGGCGAGATCGACGCGGTTCTCGCGCTCGGCGGCACGATGGGCACCGACCTCGCGCTCGACGTCTGCGCCGCCCTGCCGCTGGGCGTGCCGAAATACGTGGTCTCCACCGTCGCCTTCTCGCCGCTGATCCCGCCCGACCGCCTGCCCGCCGACATCCAGATGATCCTCTGGGCGGGCGGGCTCTACGGCCTGAACGAGGTCTGCCGCGCCGCGCTCAGCCAGGCCGCCGGGGCCGTGCTCGGGGCCGCCCGCGCCGTCGAGAAACCCCGCCGCGCGCGGCCGCTGATCGGGATGACCTCGTTCGGCAAGACCGTCCTGCGCTACATGGTTGCCCTGAAACCGGAACTGGAGGCGCGCGGCTTCGACGTCGCGGTGTTCCACGCCACCGGCATGGGCGGGCGCGCCTTCGAGAGCCTCGCCGCCGAGGGCGCCTTCGCCGCCGTGATGGACTTCGCCCCGCAGGAGGTCGGCAACCACCTGATGGGCTCGGCGATCTCGGCCGGGGCCGACCGGATGACCGCCGCCGGACGCGCGGGCGTGCCGCAGATCGTGGCGCCGGGCTGCTATGACCTGGTGGATTTCGTCGGATGGCAGGAGGTGCCCCCGAAGCTGGCCGGACAGGAGGTCCACGCGCACAACCGGCTCCTGTCCTCGGTGATGATGACGCCGGACCAGCGGCGCGAGATGGCCCGCGCGATGGGCGCGAAACTGGCGCTGGCCACCGGCCCCTCGGTGCTGATCCTGCCCGGGCACGGCTGCAACGAATGGGACCGCCCCGGCGGCCCGCTGTCCGACCCCGAGGGCCTCGCCGCCTATCTCGACGAGATGCGCGCCGCCTGCCCGCCGACCACGCGCCGGATCGACCTCGACGCCCACATCAACGACGCCGCCTTCACCGACGCCGCCCTCGCGGTGCTCGACGGCTGGATCGCCGAGGGGATCGTCACGCCGGGCTGAGCGGGCCCGCGCCCTCCCAGTCGGGCGCGCGGAACGCCTCCGCCATCGCGTCGATGAAGACCCGGATGCGCGGCACCTGCTGCCGGTCGGGCAGGAACACCGCGTAGATCGCGCTGTCGTCGCGCACCGTCTGCGCCGCCAGCAACTGCACCAGCCGCCCGTCCTCAAGCGCAGGCCGCGCCAGGTGCTCGGCCATCCGCATCACCCCCAGCCCGGCGAGGCACATCTGCGCCAGCGACATGCCCTGGTTGCTGCGGAACCGGCTCTCGGCGCGGAACACCACCGGGGCGCCGTCCACCTCGAAGGGCCAGCGGTTCAGGTGCTCGCGGCTGCCGTCCCAGGCAAGACACGGCATCCGCGCCAGGTCCTCGGGCCGCTCCGGTGCCCCGTGCGCCGCCACCAGCGCGGGCGCGGCCACCACGATCCGCTGCAGGTGGCACAGCCGCCGGTGCATCAGCCGCGAGTCCGGCAGCCGCCCCATCCGGATCGCCACGTCGATCCGGTCGTCGATCAGGTTCTCGGTGTCGTCGGTCATCCGCACCTCCAGCGACAGGTTCGGATGCCGGGCGAGGAGGCCGGGCACCAGCGGCGTGATCCGGTCGAGGCCGAAGGCAATCGGCACCGACACCCGCAGCGTGCCGTCGATCCGGTCGTCGCTCTGCTGCCACTCGGCCTCGGCGCGCTCGACCTCGGCAAGCACGCCCCGCGCGGCGTCGAGGAACCGCTCGCCCTCCGCCGTCAGCCGGTGCCCGCGCGTGGTGCGGTGCAGCAGCCGCGCCCCCAGCCGCGCCTCCAGCCGCTGCAGGGTCTGGCTGACGAAGGGCTGGCTGGCGCCCAGGCTGTGCGCCGCCGCCGTGAACCCGCCCGCCTCGACCACCGCCACGAAGACGCGCATTTCCAGAAGCCGGTCGTCCCGCATCGGGCCCTCCATTCCTTTCGGCAATAACTGTTATTGCCACAGCCCGATTGATCCGTCGCCCCCCGGCTCGTCACTCTGGGCCCGCGCACAGGACCCGACCCGCGAAAGGAGACGCCATGCTGGACCTTGGAAACCGCGTTTCGATCTACCAGCCCGAGCAGGACGGGCTGATCTTCCCCGAGCTGCCCGAGTTCGAGACCCACGAGGACGAACGCCGCCACCGCAAGGAACGCCTCGTCGCCGCCTGCCGCGCCTTTGCGCAGCAGGGCTTCGACTACGGCTTCGCCGGGCACCTGACCGTGCGCGACCCGGAGCGGCCCGAGCTCTACTGGACCAACCCGATGTGCGTGCATTTCGGCAAGGTCACGCTGTCGAACCTGATCCTCGTCGATCACGCGGGCCGGGTGATCGAGGGCGACCACGCCGTGAACCGCGCGGGCTTCGTGCTGCACGCCAACGTCCACGAGGAACACCCCGACATCATCGCGATGTGCCACGCCCACACGGTCTACGGCACCGCCTGGTGCGCCACCGGCCGCCCGATCGACCCGATCACCCAGGACGCCTGCGCCTTCTTCGAGGATCACGTGGTGATCGGCGAGCAGGGCGGACAGGTCGCCGTCGAGAACCACGCGGGCTCCGACGTCGCCAAGGCCTTCAAGGGCGTGAAGGCCGCGCTGCACCAGAACCACGGCCTGCTGACCGCCAGCCGCCATTCCATCGACTCGGCGGCCTTCTGGTTCATCGCGCTGGAACGCTGCTGCAAGCAGCAACTCGACATCGCCGCCAGCGGCATCCCCCCGATCCGCATCCCCGACGACCGCGCCCGCTACTCGCGCGAGCATGTCGGCAGCGACTACATCGGCTGGCTGCACTTCCAGACGATCTGGAACCAGCTCGTCCTCGACCAGCCCGACATGTTCGGGTGACCCTGCCGCCCGACGGGGCTTTCCTTTTCTTGCGCGGTATCCCATGTCTTGGGACAGAGTGTTGCGCGACCTGGGAGGGGATCACCGATGGGCTGGCTGGCTGACGAAACCGGGCTGGA
>JAUHZL010000203.1 GCA_030425945.1 Alphaproteobacteria bacterium
CGTCATCACCGAGGGGCGGCTCGACGAACTGGTGCCGGTCGAGAACGCGGCGATGGAGGACCGCACGGTGATCTGCTGGGACAAGGACGACATCGACAGTCTCGGCATTCTCAAGATCGACATTCTCGCGCTGGGCATGTTGTCCTGCATCCGCAAGGCCTTCGACCTGCTGCGCCGCCATCACCGGCTGGACTACAGCCTCGCGACGCTGCCGCCCGAGGACCCCAAGGTCTATGACATGCTCTGCCGCGCCGACAGCATCGGCGTGTTCCAGGTCGAGAGCCGGGCCCAGATGAACTTCCTGCCCCGGATGAAGCCGCGCTGCTTCTACGATCTGGTGATCGAGGTCGCCATCGTGCGGCCGGGGCCGATCCAGGGCGACATGGTCCACCCCTACCTGCGCCGCCGCTCGGGGGCCGAGCCGGTCAGCTTTCCCTCCGATGCCCTCGGTCGCGTGCTGCGCAAGACGCTGGGCGTGCCGCTGTTCCAGGAGCAGGCGATGCAGATCGCGATCATCGGGGCCGGGTTCGACCCGTCCGAGGCCGACCGCCTGCGCCGCTCGCTGGCGACCTTCAAGAAGCACGGAAGCGTCAGCGAGTTCCGCGACCGCTTCCTGCGCGGCATGGCACGGAACGGCTACGACGCCGATTTCGCCGAACGCTGCTTCAGCCAGATCGAGGGGTTCGGCAGCTACGGCTTCCCCGAAAGCCACGCCGCCAGCTTCGCGCTGCTGGTCTATGCCTCGGCCTGGCTCAAGTGCCATCATCCGGGCCTGTTCGCCTGTGCCCTGCTCAACAGCCAGCCGATGGGGTTCTACGCCCCGGCGCAGATCGTCCGCGACGCGCGCGAGCACGGGGTGGAGGTGCGCCCGGTCGATATCAACATGAGCCACTGGGACAACGTGATGGAGCCCGACGGCAACGGCGGGCTGGCGCTGCGGCTGGGCTTCCGGCAGGTCAAGCGCATGGCCGAGGCCGAGGCCGAGTGGATCGTCGCCGCGCGCGGCAACGGGTTCCGCAGCGTCGAGGATGTCTGGCGGCGGGCCGGCATCCAGCCGCGCTACATCGCGGCGCTGGCCGATGCCGATGCCTTTGCCGGGCTGGGCCTGACCCGGCGCGAGGCGCTGTGGGAGGCACGCGCGCTGACCTCGGTGAAGCCGCTGCCGCTGTTCGCGCAGGACCTCGACGGCGAGGGGATCGTCGAGCCGAAGGCGCACCTGCCCGCGATGAGCCTCGGCGAGGAGGTGGTGGAAGACTACGTCTCGATGCGGCTCACCCTGCGCGCCCACCCGGTGGCGCTGCTGCGGCACATCCTGACCCCGGCGGCCTGACCCCGGCGTTGCATTGCCCCGCGCCATGACCCAAGTTGCGGGCAAACGACAGGGAGAGAGAGCATGCGCACCCGAGCCGCCGTTGCCTTGGAAGCGGGCAAACCGTTGCAGATCATGGAAGTGAACCTCGACGGGCCGAAGGCCGGCGAGGTCCTGGTCGAGATCAAGGCGACCGGCATCTGCCACACCGACGAGTTCACGCTGTCGGGGGCCGATCCCGAAGGGCTGTTCCCCTCGATCCTCGGGCACGAGGGGGCGGGCGTCGTCGTCGAGGTGGGCGAAGGGGTCACGACCCTGAAGCCGGGCGACCACGTGATCCCGCTCTACACGCCCGAATGCCGCCAGTGCGCGTCCTGCCTGTCGGGCAAGACGAACCTCTGCACCGCCATCCGCAACACCCAGGGCCAGGGCCTGATGCCCGACGGCACGACGCGGTTCTCGATGCTGGATGGCACGCCGATCTATCACTACATGGGCTGCTCGACCTTCGCCAATCACACCGTGATGCCCGAGATCGCGCTGGCCAAGGTGCGGCCCGACGCGCCGTTCGAGAAGATCTGCTACATCGGCTGCGGCGTCACCACGGGCATCGGCGCCGTCATCAACACCGCGGGGGTCGAGATCGGCTCGTCGGCGGCGGTGTTCGGTCTGGGTGGCATCGGCCTGAACGTGATCCAGGGCCTGCGGATGGCGGGCGCGGACAAGATCATCGGCGTTGACCTGAACGACGCCAAGGCCGACATGGCGCGCAAGTTCGGCATGACCCATTTCATCAACCCGTCGAAGATCAAAGGGTCCGTGGTGCAGGAGATCGTCAACCTGACCAAGACCGAGTTCGACCAGATCGGCGGGGTGGACTACAGCTTCGATGCCACCGGCAACGTCAAGGTCATGCGCGACGCGCTGGAATGCTCGCACCGCGGCTGGGGCGTCTCGGTGATCATCGGTGTCGCGCCCGCCGGGGCCGAGATTTCGACCCGCCCCTTCCAGCTAGTCACCGGCCGGGTCTGGAAAGGCACCGCGTTCGGCGGCGCGAAGGGACGGACGGACGTGCCGAAGTTCGTCGACTGGTACATGGACGGAAAGATCGAGATCGATCCGATGATCACCCACACCATGAGCCTCGACGAGATCAACACCGCCTTCGACCTGATGCACGAGGGCAAGTCGATCCGGTCGGTGGTCATCTACTGATCCGGGCGGGGCGCCGTCATGCGCGCCCCCGACCCGCGGACCGTGGTTCTGGTGCTCGGGGCGAAGGTGCGGCCGGATGGCAGCGCCTCGCCCGCCCTCCGTCACCGGGCACTCGAAGGGGCGCGGCTGGTGACGGCCGGTCTCGGGCGGCACCTGATCGCGAGCGGCGGCATCCTGCATCCCGGCACGCCGAGCGAGGCGACCCTGATCGCGCGGATCGCGCAGGAGGGGGGCGTTCCCCCCGCGCGGATCACCCGGGACGAGGCCGCCCGCACCACCGAGGAGAACCTGCGCCACGCCAAGGCGCTTCTGCCGGATCTCGGCGGCGGGCCGCTTCTGATCGTGACCGACGGCTGGCACGCGCCGCGCGTGCGGCTCCTGGCCCGGGCGCTGGGTCTTGCCGCGACCGTCCACGTGGTGCCCCGGCGCCCCGTTCCGCCCCACCGGCGCATGCTGACCCTGCTGCGCGAGGCGGCGGCGCTGCTGCGCACGGCCCTGCGCATCGCGACGGGCCGCGTCGGCCACTGACCCCTTGCCGCCCTGCGCCCGGGCAGGCACCCTGTCCCGTGAAGGAGACCCCATGTCCAACACAACCCGCACATCGCCACTGCTCGCGGTGCTGATCGATGCCGACAACACCTCGCCGCAATGGGCCGAGGCGATCTTCGAGGAAATCGCCACCCTCGGCGAGGCCAGCGTCCGCCGCATCTACGGCGATTTCTCGTCCAACTACCTCAAGGGCTGGGCCGACAAGCTGGCCAGCCTCGCCATCGTCCCGCACCAGCAGTTCGCCAACACGACCGGGAAGAACTCGTCCGACATCGCGCTGGTGATCGACGCGATGGACATCCTGCACACCGGCCGGTTCGACGGGTTCGTCCTGATCTCGTCCGACAGCGACTTCACCCGCCTTGCCAGCCGCATCCGCGAGCAGGGCGTCGATGTCTACGGCATCGGCCAGCAGAAGACGCCCGCCGCCTTCCGCAACGCCTGCAAGCGCTTCATCTACGTCGAGAACCTGATCGGGGACGGGCCGTCCGATCCCACCGACCGCAATGCCACCAAACCCGCGAAGAAGGCGAAACCCGAGGATGCCCGGACGCTGGTGCTGCGGGCCTTCGACAGTTTCGGCGAGGATGAGGACTGGGTCGCGCTCGGGCGTCTCGGGCAGCAGATCACGACCGCCAATCCCGACTTCGACCCGCGCAACTACGGCAAGAAGAAGCTCAGCGACCTGATCGAGGATCTGAAGGTGCTGGAGGTGCGGCGCGGGCCGAACAACCAGGTGCAGGTGCGGCGGCTCGACTGAGCCGCCTCAGGCGCCGTAGCGGGCGAGGAACATCGCCACCGCGCCGTCTACCACCCGCGCGATCTGCGCCGGGTCGGGCGGACCCTCCATGCCGAACAGCTGCCGGGCATGAAAGCCCGCCCGGCTGAGTTCGCAGAACTGGTCGGCGGCCAGCTCGACATCGTCGATCCGCACCTCGCCCCGGGCGTTCGCGTCGCGCAGATAGGTGACCAGCGCCCCCCGGGCGGCCATCGGCCCGGACTGGTAGTAGAGCCGCCCCAGCTCGGGGAAGCGCTCGCCCTCGGCGACGCACAGCCGGAAGACCCCGAGACCCAGCTTCGACGTCACGAAGCCCGCGATCTTGGCCGCCACGACGCGCAGCACCTCGGCGGGCGGCGCGGTCTCGTCGACCTCCTCGCGGGCGTGTTCGGACAACCGCGCGCATTCTGTGCGGGCGATCTCGAGGAACAGGAGCCGCTTGTCGGGGAAGTAGCTGTAGAGCGTCGCCTTCGACACCCCGGCCGCGCGGGCGATGTCGTCGACCGACGCGCCCTCGAACCCGTCGCGCAGGAAGACCTCGCGCGCACCTTTCAGCACGTCGGCATACTTGCGGCCCCGTTTCTGGGGCGTGGCGGCGGGGGCGCAGTAGGTCATTCGCGGACCATAGACCGTTCGGTTCACTTGCGGCAAGCGGACCGATTGCACCCGGCGCGTATCGGCCTAAGGTCGCGGCAGACCAAACGAGGCCCCAATGCGACTGTTCCAACCCCAGCGACTGCGATTCTCTGACCTCAGCGAACAGGAGGTACTCGCGCTCGCCATTTCCAGCGAGGAGGACGACGCCCGGATCTATCGCGGCTATGCCGAGCGCCTGCGGGCCGACTTTCCGCAGAGCGCGCAGATGTTCGAGGCGATGGCCGAGGAAGAGGACGGTCACCGCCAGCGCCTGATCGCGATGCACCAGCGCCGCTTCGGGGACACCATTCCCCTGATCCGCCGCGAGCACGTCAACGGCTTCTACGACCGGCGTCCGATCTGGCTGGTCGAGAGCCTCGGCCTCGACAGGATCCGGGCAGAAGCCGCGCGGATGGAAAGCGACGCCCACCGGTTCTACGTGACCGCCGCCCAGCATTCGACGGATGCCGACACGCGCAAGCTGCTGGGCGACCTCGCCGCCGCCGAGGCGGGACACGAGAAGAAGGCCGGGCGGCTGGAAGAGCAGATGCTCGACGACGAAAGCCGCGAGGCCGAGGATGCCGCCGCCCACAAGCAGTTCGTGCTGACCTGGGTGCAGCCCGGCCTGGCGGGGCTGATGGACGGCTCGGTCTCGACCCTGGCGCCGATCTTCGCGACCGCGTTTGCCACGCAGGATCCTTGGACGACCTTCCTCGTCGGCCTGGCGGCGTCGGTCGGGGCGGGCATCTCGATGGGCTTCACCGAGGCGGCCAGCGATGATGGCCAGTTGTCCGGGCGCGGCAGCCCGTTCAAGCGCGGGGTGTCCTCCGGCGTGATGACCACCGTCGGCGGGCTGGGCCACGCCCTGCCGTACCTGATCCCCGATTTCTGGACCGCGACCGTCATCGCCTTCATCGTCGTCTTCATCGAGCTCTGGGCCATCGTCTGGATCCAGAACCGGTTCATGCAGACCCCGTTCCTGCGCGCCTCCTTCCAGGTCGTCCTCGGCGGCGCGCTGGTCTTCGCGGCGGGGGTCCTGATCGGCTCGGGCTGAGGCACGCGGAACGGGCTGGCCCATTTCCGGGGGCCATGCTAGCCCGTCCGCGATGCTGGCCGTGCTCTCACAGACGCTTCCGTTCTTTGCGATCATCGCGCTGGGCTACGGCGCGGGGAAACGGGGATTCTTCACCCCCGAGGCCACCGCCTACCTGACCAAGTTCGTGTTCTACTTCGCGCTGTCGGCGATGCTGTTCCGGTTCTCCGCGAACCTCGCCTTTTCGGACATCTTCCTGCCGGGCGCGATGCTGGCCTATCTCTGGGCGACGGGCG
>JAUHZL010000204.1 GCA_030425945.1 Alphaproteobacteria bacterium
GATCTGGGCGCTGACCCAGCACTACGCCGATTTCGAGGTGCAGGTGCGCGCCGTGCTGGGCGCGCGCGACCCGTTCCCGGAGGCCGAGACCTTTCTCGACACGCTCTACGGCCGGTTGCTGACGCCGTAGGGCTAGTCCGGCACCTCGGCCGCGTCGAAGTCGATGTGGAGGTGGTTGCCGTCCGGGTCCCAGACATTGACCTGCACGACGGGGAACTCCGCGCCGGGCAGCCGGGCCACCCGGTAGCGCGTGCCCCGGGCGTCAAGCACCGCGATCAGCTCGGCATAGCCCGAGGCGCGGAACGCCCCGTGCTCCAGCGTCAGCGCGCCTTGCGGCGGCACCGCGTCCACGCCCACCAGATGCACCAGCGCCCGGTCCCCGGCATAGAGCCATGCCCCGGGAAAGGAGAAAGGCGGGCGCGGGCCGGGCACAAGTCCCAGCACCGCGCCATACCAGTCGATCATCTCCTGCAGCCGGGCGGTCCGCAGGTTCAGGTGGTCCAGATCGGTGATCCGGGCGGTCACTCCGCCGCCTTTGCCGCCGGGTTGTTCGGATGCGTGGTCCAGTTGCCGTACTCGGCCTCGACCACGCGGCCGGTGCGCGGATCGACGCTGCCGGGGGCAAGACGCTCCATCGTGATGCAGTCCTCGACCGGGCAGACGTCCACGCAAAGGTTGCAGGCCACGCACTCGGCGTCGTTGACCTCGAACACCCGGCCCGGCTTCATCCAGATCGCCTGGTGGCTGGTGTCCTCGCAGGCGGCATAGCAGCGGCCGCACTTGATGCAGGCGTCCTGGTCGATGCGGGCCTTGGTGACGTAGTTGAGGTTCAGGTACTGCCAGTCCGTCACGTTCGGCACCGCGCGCCCCGTCAGCTCGGCCAGCGTCATCTCCTTCTCGTCGAGATACTGCGACAGGCCCGAGATCATCTCCTGCACGATCTTGAAGCCATAGGTCATCGCCGCCGTGCAGACCTGCACCGTGCCCGCGCCAAGCGCCAGGAACTCGGCCGCGTCGCGCCACGTCGTCACCCCGCCGATGCCCGAGATCGGCAGACCGCGGGTTTCGGGGTCGCGGGCGATTTCCGCCACCATGTTCAGCGCGATCGGCTTCACCGCCGGACCGCAGTAGCCGCCGTGGCTGCCCTTGCCGTCGATCGAGGGTTCGGGGCTGAAGCTGTCGAGGTTCACCGAGGTGATCGACGAGATGGTGTTGATCAGGCTGACCGCGTCCGCGCCGCCCTTCATCGCGGCCCGCGCGGGGTAGCGGATGTCGGTGATGTTGGGCGTCAGCTTCACGATCACCGGCATCCGGGTGTTCTGCTTGCACCAGCGCGCGACCATCTCGATGTACTCGGGCACCTGCCCCACCGCGCTGCCCATTCCGCGCTCGGACATGCCGTGCGGGCAGCCGAAGTTCAGCTCGATCCCGTCGGCGCCGGTCTCCTCGACCAGCGGCAGGATGGCCTTCCACGCCTGCTCCTCGCAGGGCACCATGATCGAGACGATCATCGCCCGGTCCGGCCAGTCGCGCTTGACCTGCTTGATCTCGCGCAGGTTCACCTCGAGCGGGCGGTCGGTGATCAGCTCGATGTTGTTGAGGCCCAGAAGCCGCCGGTCCGCGCCCCAGATCGCCCCGTAGCGCGGGCCGTTGACGTTGACGATGGGCGGCCCGGCCTCGCCGAGCGTCTTCCAGACGACCCCGCCCCAGCCCGCCTTGAAGGCGCGCTCGACGTTGTAGGCCTTGTCCGTGGGCGGCGCCGAGGCCAGCCAGAACGGGTTGGGCGACTTGATGCCCAGGAAGTCGGTGGTAAGGTCTGCCATTGTCCCGGTCTCCCTTTACGGCTCAGCCCAGCAGGCTGGCGTGAATGTCCTCGGCGGCGTCGCGGCCCTCGGCCACGGCGGTCACCGTCAGGTCGTCGCCCCCGGCGGCGCAGTCGCCCCCGGCCCAGACGCCCGCGACCGAGGTGCGGCCCGCGCCGGTGACGGCGATCTTGCCGCCCGCCAGCGCGATCCCCTCCGGCGTGCCATCCAGCGACTGGCCGATGGCACGCAGCACCATGTCGGCGGGCACCACCCGGGTCTCGCCGGTCAGGCGCAACTGGCCGTCGACCGACTGGGTCAGCGCGAACTCGACCCCCTCGACCGCCCCGTTGCCATGCAGCGCCTCGGGCTGGGCGTTGAACATCAGCCGCACGCCCTTCGACGCGGCGAGGTCCTGCTCGTAGCGGCTGGCGCTCATCGCGGCGCGGTCGCGGCGATAGGCGATGGTCACCTGCTCGGCCCCGAGCAGCTTGGCCTGCACGGCGGCATCCACGGCGGTCATCCCGCCGCCGATCACCACGACCTGCCGGCCCACGGGAATGTCGGTCTTGTCGCCGGACTGGCGCAGCGCGGCGATGAAATCGACCGCGTCCATGACGCCCTCGGTCACGGCGCCTTCGACCCGCAGCGCGTTGACGCCGCCGAGGCCGATCCCGAGGAACACCGCATCGTGGCTGTCGCGCAGCGCGTCGAGGCTGATATCGCGCCCGAGCGCCGCGCCGTAATGCACGGAAATCCCGCCGATCTTCAGCAACCAGTCCAGTTCCGCCTGGGCGAACCCGCCGACGGTCTTGTAGGCCGCGATGCCGTATTCGTTCAGGCCGCCGCCTTTGGGCCGGGCGTCGTAAAGATCGACGTCATGCCCCTTCATTGCCAGCCGGTGCGCGCAGGCCAGACCCGCGGGCCCCGCCCCCACCACGGCGATCCGCTTGCCGGTCGATGCGGCGCGCTCGAACGGGTGGATGCCCGCGGCCATCAGGGTATCGGTGGCGTGGCGCTGGAGGCGGCCGATCTCGACCGGCTTGCCCTCGGCCGCCTCGCGGACGCAGGCCTCCTCGCAGAGCGTTTCGGTCGGGCAGACCCGGGCGCACATGCCGCCGAGGATGTTCGAGGACAGGATCGTCTTCGCCGCCGCCTCGGGCGCGCCGGTGGCGATCTGCCGGATGAAGAGCGGGATGTCGATGCCCGTCGGGCAGGCCGTGATGCAGGGCGCATCGTGGCAGAAGTAGCAGCGGTCGGCGGCCACCGCCGCCTCGTGCCCGTCGTAGGGCGGATGCAGATCGGCGAAATTCGCGGCGATGGTCTCGGCATCGAGACGGCCCGCCACCACACCCGGGCTGTAGATATCGGCTGCCATATGACCCCCTGTCGGTCGCTGTGGTCTTGTCCTTGGGAAAACGCTGCCACGGGTCCATTTTTTTATCAACTGGTAAAAACTTGGGGACGGGCAGGCCCGTCGCGACTGCCGCCGCGCCGCGCGCCGCGCCCAAAAATCCGGCAGATCGCAGAGGGTTGCGCGCCGCGCCGGGACGGGGGACAGTCGCGCAGCACGCACCCCGGAGAGCCGATGCCCCAGCCGCCCGACAGCCCCGGACCGCGCCTGCTCGCGGTGCTGAGCGCCGTGGCGCGGGCGGGCGCGCTCGACCTCGCGGGGGTGCAGGCGGCCACCGGGATTCCCCGCTCGGCCTGCTACCGGGCGCTCGCCACGCTGGAGGGCGCGGGCTGGCTGCGCCGCCGCCTGTCCGACGGGGCGTTCCTGCCGGTGGCCGCGGCGCTGGCCCCGCTGGCGGCCGCGTCAACCCCGGGCATGCTGGCCGACCGGGTGGCCGGGCCGCTCGCCCCGGTGCTGCGCCGCGCCCGGATCGCCGCCGACATCGCCCGGCTCGACCCCGGCCCGGCGCTGGTCGTCGTCGAGACTTCGCGCGGCGAGGGGCCCGCGCCCCTGCCCGAGCCGTTCTTCGGCACGCCCCTGGCGCTGGCCGCGCTGGCCGTCTGCCCGCCCGAGACGCGGCTGGCGCTGGTGCGGGCCGCGCTCGACAGCGCCGACGAGGAGGACCGCCGCGCCGTCACCTCGGGCCGCTTCACCCGCGCCGTCGCCGCCTGCGCCGCCGGGGGCGCGGTCTGGGACCCGGGCACGCAATCGCTGACCCTGCCGCTCGACGGGGGCGACGGGATCAAGGGCGCGCTGCGGCTGGAGGGCACCGGCGCGACCCGGCGCAGCGAAAACCGGCTGCGCGGCCTCGCCGCCGAGCTGCGCCACGCCCTGCCCGACCTCCTGCCCGAGGCCGACACGATCCGCGCGCGCTACTGGCCGGTGGCCGCCGGACGCCCGCCCGATGACCGCAGGCGGCGCGGATGAGCGGGCCGGACCTCTCCGACCTGCTGTCGCGGCACGGCGCGGCGCTGGCGGCCTGCCTGCCCGGCGGCCCGCCGCGCGACGGGCAGATCGGCGGGTCGGTCCTGGCCCGCCGCCGGGGCCGCGTCGTCCTGCGGCTGAGCGGGGCCGAAGGCACCGCCGTGCTGAAGGTCTTCGGGGCGGAGGATGACGGCTACGCGCGCGAGGCACGGATGCTCGGGCTGCTGGAGGGGACGGCCCTTGCCCCCGCCCTGCTTGGCCGGGTCGAGGCCGCCCGCACCCTGGTGCTGGAGGACGTGCCGGGGACCCGCCTCGACGACGCCGGGTCGCCGGGCCTCGCGCGGGCCGAGGCCGGGGCGCTCGGGCGCTGGCTGGCCGAAATGGCCGCCGCCCTGCCCGGCGATCGCGACCCCGACGACTGGGCCACGCATCTGGCCCGGCTGCCCGGGCGGGGCGCGGCGCTGGCGGACATGGCGGCGGCCAGCGGCGCGGCCCCGCCCGGCGCGCTGCGGCTCTGCCGGAACGACGGACACCTCGGGAACACGCTGCGGCGTCCGGACGGACAGCTCGTCGGGATCGACTTCGAGGCCGCCGCGATCCGACCCGAAGGCTGGGACCTGCTGCTGGCCGCGCGCAGCCTGCACCGGCGCTATCCCACGACGCCCGAGGGCCCGGTCGCCGACCTCGTCGCGGGCTGGTGCGCCGCGCGCGGCGACGGCGCGGAGGCGGCGCAGGCCCTGCACCGGCTGGCCCTCGGCTTTGCCCGGATGACCGCGGGCCTCTGACCCGGGCCAATTGTGGCAGGATCTGGGCAGCGCCCGCCAGTTTTCACGGTTTCGACATATCAGTTCCGATTTTCGGAATATGATGCTTTCCAATCCCCGGCGACACCCCCACACCGGACCCAACCGGTTGAACACAGGCCGGACGACACGTGATCCCGGCGTTCCGCGCGCCCAACCGAGAGCAGCACCATGGCCAGCACCCCTCCCGATCCCGACGCCAACGCCCAGATCCTCAATTTCCAGATCACCGATGGCGGGATCGACGGCAGCGGCTACATCGAGGTCAAGATCGAGGACATCGCCGGAGCGGACAAGACCGCCCAGAACGATGTCACCATCGACGGCACGGCCTTCACCGAGACGCTGTCCGAGCTGAAGCTCGCGAAGATGGGCAAGGACGACGGTCAGGAAGACGTCTTCCGCTTCTCGCTCTCGCAGTTCCGCAGCGACTTCGACATCAACATCAAGTCCGAAGGCCCCGAGGACATCTTCGTGATCGAGGACGTGCAGTCCTACTCGGTCGACGGGTCGGGCGTCTACACGATCAACTTCAAGGATGCCGACGGCACCGACCGCACGGTCACGCTCGATCCGGGCCAGGCGCAGGTCCAGATCTACGAGGCCTCGAACGCCATCCACGACCTGACTGACGGCAGCGACCAGGGCGAGATCCTCGGCACCGCGCTCGACGACGAGATGTTCGGCGGCCCGGGCGACGGGCAGGCGGACGGCGGCCTCGTGATCGACGACACGATGGACGGCGGCGCGGGCAACGACACGATCTTCGCGGGCGACGGCGACGACAACGTGACCGGCGGGCTTGGCGACGACACGATCTCGGGCGGCA
>JAUHZL010000205.1 GCA_030425945.1 Alphaproteobacteria bacterium
GCAAGGGCGAGATCCTGTCCCCCGACTACCCCTATGACGAGAAGCTGGACCGCAAGCCCTACGAGCGCGACCTGAACAACCTCCAGATCGAGCTGGCGAAGCTGCAGGCCTGGGTGAAATCCTCGGGCGCGCGGGTCTGCGTCCTGTTCGAGGGCCGGGACGCCGCCGGAAAAGGCGGCACGATCAAGCGGTTCCGCGAGAACCTGAACCCCCGCGGCGCCCGCGTCGTGGCGCTGCCGAAGCCGACCGAGCGCGAACAGGGCGAGTGGTACTTCCAGCGCTACGTGCGCGAGCTTCCGGCCGCGGGCGAAATCGTGTTCTTCGACCGCTCGTGGTACAACCGCGCCGTTGTCGAGCAGGTCTTCGGCTTCTGCACCCCGAAGCAACGCCTGCACTTCTTCGCGCAACTGCCTGATTTCGAACGGATGCTGGTCGAGGAGGGAATCCTCCTCTTCAAGCTCTGGCTGAACGTCGGCCGGGCCGAGCAGCTGAAGCGCTTTCTCGACCGGGAAAGCGACCCGCTGAAACAGTGGAAGCTCAGCACGATCGATGTCGAAGGCCTGGCCAAGTGGGACGACTATACCGCCGCCATCGCCGAGACCTTCGAGAAGACGCATTTCGATCACGCGCCCTGGACCGTGATCCGCACCGACGACAAGAAACGCGCGCGTCTGGCCGCGATCCGCACCGTGCTGGGCGGCATTCCCTACGAGCGCAAGAACGTTGCCATCGTCGGCACGCCCGATCCGCTGGTCTGCGGCACGCCGGAGCTTTGGCACGACGCCATGGAGAGCGCCGGCTGACATGGCCAAGCGCGGCTATCACCACGGAAACCTGCGGCAGGAACTGGTGGACGCCGCGCTGCGGCTGATCGAGGACAAGGGACCCACCGGGTTCACCCTGTCCGAGGCGGCGAAGGATGCCGGGGTGACCCCCGCCGCGGTCTATCGCCACTTCTCCGGCCGCGAGGACCTGATCGCGGAAGCCGCCCTGCAAGGCCATCATATATTCGCGGACCTGATGGACTATGCCTATGACAACGGTCAACCGAGCGCGCTGATCGCCTTCGAGCGCACCGGTCGCGCCTATCTCGCCTTCGCCCGCAAGCATCCCGGGCATTACATGGCGATGTTCGAATCCGGCATCCCCACCAACGCGACCCCGGACCTCGCCGCCGCCGTTGCGCGCTCGGCCTCGGTGCTGGAGCGCGCGGCCTCGTCCCTGTCCGAGCAGCTTCCGCCGGACCGCCGCCCGCCGGCCGCGATGTTCTCGGCCCATATCTGGGCGCTGTCGCACGGCGTGGTCGAACTCTTCGCGCGCGGCGCGCCCGGTGCGCGCTCGCCCTATCCGCCGGAAGACCTTCTGGAGACCGGGATCGGGATCTACCTGCGTGGACTGGGCCTGCTGCCGCCCGATTCCTGACATCTTGTCAGGGTGTTAGGCGGCGAAGATCACCAGCGCCGACGGGTCCCAGGCGACCTTGGCGGTATCGCCGATCTCCAGCACCCGCCGCCCGGGAAGGTTTTTCATCGAGATCGTCACCGGCTTCTGCGCCCCGTCGAGGGCCACTTCGTAGTAGGTCATGTCGCCGTAATAGACGACCTCGACCACCTTTCCGGTGACCGAATGGGACGGCGTCGCGCTCGCGTCATCTATGACGACCGACAGGGTTTCGGGCCGCAGCCCGGCCACGGCCGCGCCGCTGGGCGCCCCGCCCGGGCATTGTTCGGCGCTCAGGGTCACCTTGCCCAGACCCGCGATGTCCAGCGCCACGGTGTCGCCCGAGACCGTCGATGTTGCGGAAAGGAAATTCATCACCCCGATGAACTCGGCCACCTTGCGGCTGGCCGGCCGGCGATAGAGAGTCTGCGGCGCGGCGAGTTGGGCGATCTCGCCCTCGAACATCACGGCGATCCGGTCCGACATGATCAGCGCTTCTTCCTGGTCATGGGTGACGAGGATGAAGGTGATGCCGACATGGCGCTGGAGGCGCCGCAACTCGGTCTGCATCTGCTCGCGCATCTTCTTGTCGAGCGCCGACAGCGGCTCGTCCAGCAGCAGCACTTCCGGCTCCAGCACCAGCGCGCGCGCCAGCGCCACGCGCTGCCGCTGACCGCCCGACAGGGCATGCGCCGGGCGCTTGCCGTAGCCGGCCAGCCCGACCATCTCGAGCGCTTCGATCACCTTGGCCTTCTTCTGGTCCGCTGACAGGTCGCCGCGCTTGCGCAGGCCGAAGCCCACGTTCCCGGCCACGTCGAGATGCGGGAAGATGGCGTAGGACTGGAACACCATGTTGGTCGGGCGCAGGTTGGCCGGCACATCGGCCATGTCGCGGCCACCGATCAGCACGCGGCCGGAGGACACGTCCTCGAACCCGGCGATGGTGCGCAGCAGCGTCGTCTTCCCGCAGCCGGACGGGCCCAGCAGCGAGAAGAACTCACCTTTCCCGATTTCGCAGGAAATGCCGCGAAGGGCATGATAATCATCGTAATATTTCTGGACCTGATCCAGAACGATAAGCGGGTCCTTCACAGGAAGCCTCCGGTGTCTTTCGCCCCCGTCCGACGCACGCCGCGCCGCCGGAAGAATTCGGCCACGGTCAGCAGCACCAGCGACAGGATCACGAGGATCGTCCCCAGGGCCATGACCACGGGGATTCGCTGCGGGAAGCGCAACTGACCCCAGAGATAGACCGGCAGCGTCGGTTCCGAGCCGGTCAGGAAGAAGGCGATGATGAACTCGTCGAGCGAGATCGTGAACGAGATCAGCAGGGCCGAGACGATGCCCGGGGTCACCAGCGGCAGCGTGACCTTGAAGAAGGCCCCCATCGCGGTCTCGCCAAGGTCGATGGCCGCTTCCTCGAGCGAGCGGTCGAGCCCGTTGAAGCTGGCCGACAGGATCGCGACCGCGAAGGGCGTGCAGATCAGCGTATGGCCCAGCACCACCGTCCACAGCGACAGCGACAGCCCCATCAGGCTGACGACCATCACCAGCAGCGCGACGCCGACGATGATCTCGGGCAGGACGAGCGGCACCATGATCAGGCCGAGGATCCCGCCCTTCAGCGGAAACCGGTAGCGGCTGGACGCCCGCGCGGCGAAAATCCCGAAGATTGTCGACAGGATAGCGGTCGTGATGGCCACGAAGAGCGAATTTCGGACCGCGCCGTGCAGCGCCTCGATGCTGAGCAGTTCGACGAACCATTTCGTCGTGAAGCCCTGCAACGGAAACGCGATGACCGTGCCGTCATTGAACGCGAAGATCGGCAGCAAGGCCACCGGAAGATAGAGGAATATCAGGTAAGCGACGGCGTAGATGCGCAGCCCGGTGCCCTGTTTCATGCCCGCTCCTTCAGGAAGCCACGCATCAGGAAGAGGAACAGCAGCGAGATCGCCGCGACGATGGTCATGGCGCTGATCGCCAATGCGGAGCCCATCGGGGCATCGTTCAGCTGCAGGAACTGGATCTGGATCATGTTCGCGATCATCCGGCCGTCCGGCCCGCCCACGAGCACCGGCGTGACATAGTCGCCGACGGTCGGGATGAAGACGATCAGCGTGGCGGCCACCACGCCGGGCATCGCCAGCGGCAACGTCACCCGCAGAAAGGTGACGAAGGCGTTCTCGCCCAGGTCGCGGGATGCTTCCAGCAGGCTGCGGTCGATCTTCTCGAGTGCGACGTAGATCGGCAGGATGGTGAACGGGGCATAGGCATGGGCCAGCGTGATCACCACCGCGTTCGCGTTGTAGAGAATGAACGTCAGCGGTTCGTCAATGATCCCAAGGCCCAGCAGCGAGGTGTTGAGCACGCCGTTGAACCCCAGGATCACCTTCCACGCGAAGACACGCAGCAGGTAGCTGGTCCAGAACGGGATGGTGATCAGGAAGATCCACAGCGCCTTGCGCTCGGGCGCGACGTGGAAACTGACGAAATAGGCGATCGGGAAGGCGAACAGCACCGTGGCCAGCGTCACCGACCCGGAAATCGCCAGCGAGCGCAGCATCAGCGTGCGGTAGAGCGGATCGGTGAATGCCTCGGCGTAGTTCGCCAGGGTCAGCGTGGTGTCGAAGGTCAGGAAGTTCTGGGTCCAGAGGCTCAGCAGCACGATCGAGCCGAGCGGCACGGCCAGCAGAAGGATGGCGTAGACCAGCGGCGGGCTGACGAGCAGCAGGCCCGAGGCCGCTTCCCCCTTCGGCAGACGCATGTCCCACTCCGTCGCTGTGCCGGCGTTGCTTCGCCGAATGCACCGGATCATGGCAGAACGGGTGGCAGGCTCAAGAGGTCATTCGCTGCGCTGCCGCGCGTCGGCCCGAGGGACGCGGCGGGGAGTGAACACCTGCTTTCCATGATGTCTCAACGGCAAGCCATTGCTGGGGCTTGGTTTTCCAGAGCCCATTGATGCGGGAGTTCAAGTCGCGCACAACTTCATGCGGCGCATGAAGCCAAGTTCATGTGTCCTATGAAGGTCGTCCGGGCCCGGTTCATCCAGACTCTCAACCCCGCTGCACGCTGCCCCCGTTTCGGCGCTGCCCCGACCGCGACCCGAGATCCGGTCATCCCCCCACGCCCTGGATGGTCGACCCCGGGCCGCGGCAGTCCCGGTGCGGCATCCTGCAGCCCCCGGTTGCCGGGCGCCTGCCGCCAATCCTGCACAGCGTCCCCAGATCGGATGGCGGCAGCGCGGTTTTTCCGGTCGCATCGCCCCAAACCCGCCAGATCCCGCGATGTTCGATTTGTCCAAGCCAAATCCGATGGCAGGCGCAGCGCCTATGCACGGGCGGGCGAATCGAGATGGAAGATCGGGCTGTGGACGAACCGGGGGACACTTCCCGGCTGTCAGGGCCGCCGAGCGGGAGGCAACCTCTGTCTGCGAGGCGCACGGGCGGCTAAACCCCGGGAACTGCGCGATATCTGGGGCGCATCCCTATCCTGAACACAAGATACACGCCAAGCCCCTGAAGGCCAAGCAAAAACCCCCGCACTGTGGACAACCGGGATCCCGCAACGAAAAACCGCGCCCCCATCGGGGACGCGGCCAGAACCTCGAAAGGTTGCGAAAGGATTAACGCTTCGAGAACTGGAAGCTGCGGCGCGCCTTGCGCTTGCCGAATTTCTTCCGCTCGACGACGCGGCTGTCACGGGTCAGGAAGCCCGCCGCCTTGAGCGCGCCGCGCAGGCTCGGCTCGTAGAGTTGCAGCGCTTTCGAAATGCCGTGACGGACAGCGCCCGCCTGGCCCGAAAGACCGCCACCCTTCACCGTGGCCATCACGTCGAACTCGCCTTCGACGCCTGCGATCTGGAACGGCTGGCGCAGGATCATCTGCAGCACGGGGCGCGCGAAGTACGCCTCGTAGTCCTTGCCGTTCACGGTCATCTTGCCCGAGCCCGGCTTGACCCAGACCCGCGCGACTGCGTCTTTCCGTTTGCCGGTCGCATAGGAACGACCGAGCGAGTCCCGCACCGGCTCGGCCGGGGCAAGGGTTTCGGTCTCGGCGGAGTCGGCTCCGACCGCGGACTGGAGGTCCGACAGGGTTTTGATGTCGTCAGCCATGGCGCTCAGCTCCGGGTGTTCTTCTTGTTCAGCGACTTGACGTCGAGAACTTCGGGATTTTGCGCCTCGTGCGGGTGCTCGGCCCCGGCGTAGACGCGCAGGTGGGTCATCTGGCGACGCGACAGCGGACCGCCCGGCAGCATCCGCTGCACGGCCTTGGTCACGACACGCTCCGGGTAGGCGCCCTCGAGCAGCT
>JAUHZL010000206.1 GCA_030425945.1 Alphaproteobacteria bacterium
GGGCGGTTCGGCGGCAATGGAGGGATCGCTTCACCACTGTCTGGAACGGTTGAGGCTCGCTAGGACCGGCGACGACCTCCAACGCGAAATCCTTGCGCTGCGCGAGGTGTTCGAGGTGGGTCACCTCGTCTACCACTCCGTCAATTCCACCGGCGAGCAGTATGCCGCGCTGACCTACAGCCCGGACTGGGTCGCCCGCTATGTCTCGCAGTCCTACGAGCGCATCGATCCGGTGGTGCAGGGCTGCTATCGCCGCTTTCATCCCATCGACTGGCGCGCGCTCGACTGGACGTCGCGGGCGGCCCGATCCTTCCTGCACGAGGCGCTGGATCACGGCGTCGGCACGCAGGGCCTGTCCCTGCCGATCCGGGGACCCGGGGGGCAGTTCGCGGTCTTCACCGTCAACGACACCGTCTCGGACGACCGCTGGACGCGCCTGCGCGACGAACGGCTGAGCGACCTGATCCTGGTCGCGCATTTCGTCAACCAGAAGGCGCTCGAGCTGGAGGGCAACCGCGATGCCGCCGACCTGCGGGCGCTCTCCCCGCGCGAGATCGATGCGCTGACGCTGCTCGCCGCCGGGCACAACCGCGCCGCCATCGCCGACCGGCTGAACATTTCCGAGCATACCCTGCGGGTCTACATCGAGAGTGCCCGCCACAAGCTCGGCGCGATGAACACGGTGCACGCGGTCGCCCGCGCGATGGTGCAGGGCCTGATCGTCGTCTGAGTCGCCGGCCCCGCAACCCCCGATCTTTGACCGTTCGGTGAGAGGCCGTTAACGTCTGCCGCCTTCCCTCGGGGCATCCGACCACGGGGGACAGACCATGATCCAGTATCTCTATGCCGACGAGCTCGACACGCAGCCGGGACTCGGTCCGCAGATGTTCCGCGATCGCGCGGCGCAGTTCCGGGACCGCCTCGGCTGGTCCGTCGCGGTGGACGCGGCGGGCGAGGAACGCGACGCCTATGACGCCGAGATCCCGCTCTACGTGATCGCCACCGACGCCAGCGGGCGCCACGCAGGCTCGATGCGGTTCCTGCCGACGACCGGACCGACGATGGTCAACGACCACTTCACGCACCTGACCGACGGCACCCGCATCGTCAGCCCGTATATCTGGGAGTGCACGCGCTTCTGCCTCGCGCCCGAGGCCCCGAAAGCCACCGCGGCGCGGCTGATGCTGGCGGCGGCCGAGCTGGGTCTCGCGTCCGGTCTCAGCCATGCGGTGGGGGTGTTCGACGGGCACATGACGCTGATCTACCGCCGCCTCGGCTGGGGGCCGATCATCCTCGGGGCGTCGGGCACCGGGCGCGGGGCGGTCAGCGTCGGTCTCTGGGCCTTTGCCGAGGCCGTGCTGCCCCGCCTGCGGGCACAGGCCGGGGTCACGGCGGCCACCTCGCGCGGGTGGGTCACGCGGGCCTTCGGACCCAACCTCGCGGCCTGATCCGGCTGGCAGCCCGCGGCGGCGCGGGATAGGGTCCGGCCATGACCCTGCCCGCGCTCGCATTTTCCGCCGATCAGGCCGACGCCTATGACCGGGCGGCGGGCATGCTGGGCACGGCGGGCATCGACCTGATCGAGGGGACCACCCTGCCGCCGCGCGAAGGGGCCGCGCCGCAGGTGCTGGCGATCACCGGCAAGGCGGGCTCGGGCAAGACGGCCTTGCTGGCGCAACTGGCGGGCGACCTCGCCGCGGCCGGGGTCACCACGGTCTCGGGCGACTGGGACGGCAAGCGCAAGAAGGACCGCCGCACGCTGGCGATCCTCGCGCCGACCAACAAGGCGGCGAGCGTCCTGCGCCTGCGCGGCGTGCCCGCGACGACGATCCACCGCATTCTCTACACGCCGGTCTATGACCCGGAGTACGAGCGCATCGCCGAGTGGCTGGCGGGCGAGGGCGACCGCCCCGAGATCGAGGGGCTGACCGATCTGGCGCTCGACCGCGCGATGGCGGTGTTCCAGACCCATGCCTCGATCCCCGGCGCGCTGGCGGCGGCAGGCCTGCGCGGGTCGGACTTCATCACCGGGTGGAAGCGGCGCGAAGAACCCCTCGACATCGGGTTCGTGGACGAGGCCTCGATGCTGGACGCGCGCCAGTTCGAGGACCTTCAGGAGATCTTCCCGACGCTGGTGCTGTTCGGGGACCCGGCCCAGCTGGCCCCTGTGGGACAGTCCGGCAAGATGGTGTTCGACGCGCTACCGGACGACCGCGTCGTGCACCTGTCGCGCATTCACCGGCAGGCGCAGGACAACCCGATCCTCGACCTGGCCCATGCGCTGGGCGACCCGGCGCTCGACTACGACGATTTCGCCGCCATGGTGCACGAGGCCGCGGCCCGCGACGACCGGGTCGTGGTCAGCCCCCGGATCGATGCCGCGCTGATGGCGCGCTCGCCGGCGCTGGTCTGGCGCAATGCCACCCGCATCCGGATGATCCAGGCCTTCCGGACCGCCTTCGGCGCGCCCGAGACCGAGTTGCTGCCCGGCGAGCCGCTGATCTGCGACGGGATCGAACTGCCGCTGAAGCACCGGCGCAAGCGGCTCGACCTCGAAGCCCGCGGACTGATCAAGGGCGCGCAGGCGATCTATCTCGGGCCCGGAACCAAACCCGGCTTCTCGCGCGTCTACGTGGTCGGGGCCCCCGAGCCGCGCACGGGCGTGGCGTCGATCATCAAGATCGAGAAGCCGGACGAGGAAGAGCCGTTCCTGCCCTTCGCGGCCCGCATGGGCGCGGCCTTCCTGCACGGGGCCGCGGTCACGATCCACAAGGCGCAGGGCTCGCAGTGGGACACCGTACAGGTCTTTGCCCCCGACCTGTCGGCGGCGGCGTGGTCGGGCCGGATGGAGGCCGGACAACCCCTGTGGAAGCGCCTCGCCTATGTCGCCATCACCCGCGCGCAGGAGCGCCTGGTCTGGGTGACCCAGAGCCGCCTCCGGCGCCCGGACGCGCCGCTGTCGATCGACGATCTGGCCGAGGCCCCCGCGCCGCTTTCGCTGGACGCGGGTCTGGAAGCGGACGCCGCCGACGGCTAGGGTCGCGCTATCATCAGGGAGGGTTCCATGCGCTGCGTCTTCGTCCAGTTCCGCTGCACGCCCGGCAAGACCTACGAGGTCGCCGAACGCATCTACGACCGCGAGATCGTGTCCGAGCTGTATTCGACCTCGGGCGACTGGGACCTGCTCGCCAAGGTCTATGTCCCGGAGTCCGAGGACGTCGGGCGCTTCGTCAACGAGAAGCTCAACGACATTCCCGGCGTCGAGCGGTCGCTGACGACGATGACCTTCAAGGCGTTCTGAGCCGATGCCGTCGATCCTGATCACCGGCGCCTCGGCCGGCATCGGTGCTGCCTGTGCCGCGAAGTTCCTGGGCGAAGGCTGGCAGGTCGGGTTGCTCGCCCGCCGCACCGACGCGCTGGAAGCCGTGGCCGGGGGTTCGCCCAACGCCCATTGCCTCGTCGCGGACGTGACCGATGCGGCGGCGATGGAGGCCGCGTTTGCCGCGTTCACCGCGCGGACCGGGCGTCTCGACGTGCTCTTCAACAACGCGGGCATCTTCACCCCCGCCGGGATGATCGACGAGGTGCCGCTCGGCGACTGGGAACGCGCGGTGGCCACCAACCTGACCGGCATGTTCCTCGCGGCGCGGCTGGCCTTCGGGCAGATGCGGCGGCAGGACCCGCGCGGCGGGCGGATCATCAACAACGGGTCGATCTCGGCCCATGTGCCCCGGCCGGGCGCGGTCTGCTACACGACCACGAAGCACGCGATCACCGGCCTGACGCGGCAGCTGTCGCTCGACGGGCGGGACATCGACATCGCCTGCGGCCAGATCGACATCGGGAATGCCCGCACGCCGCTGCTCGAAGACCTCGACCGCGCCAACCGCGCGAAGGGCGATCCGCCGGTGGCCATGATGGACGTGCGCCATGTCGCGGATGCGGTCTGGTCGATGGCCGCGCTGCCGCTCGAGGCCAACGTCCAGTTCATGACGATCATGGCGCGGCAGATGCCCTATATCGGGCGCGGTTAGCGGCGCAGGTACCGGAAGGCACTGGACGCGCCCCAGCCCGCCGCGATGGCGATCAGCAGCGACAGCAGCCCGTAAAGCGCCGGGCGGTCGTGGGCCAGCGCGAACAGGTAGCGTTCCAGCCCGACCTTGCTGACCGAGATCGCCGTCTCGTACCGGTCGATCACCGTGCCGTCGCGGGTCAGGAAGATGCGCGTCCGGTACTCGCCCTCGGTCAGGTTCGCCGGCAGCGCGAAGGCGGTGTCGAAGAGCGTGGCGTCCTTCAGGCGCACCCCGCCTTCTTCCAGCTGGTAGAGGCCGCTGTCCTGCCGGATCCGGATCAGCGCTTCGGTGAAGGACTCGCTGTCGGTGACGTCCTGCGGCGCGCCGACCGAGCGGATCGCCCGCGCGATGGAGACCTTGTGGCGCAGGTCCTCGGTATCGCTCATCACGGCGGCCAGCGGGCCGGTCGTGGCGATGGCATAGAAGGTCGGGGCCGCGTCGACCTCGACCGAGGCGGTGTTGACCCAGATGCCCGCGACCCGGCTCTTGCGGCGCACGACGATGGGCTCCAGCGGGCCGAGGACCGTGATCACCACGTCGAGCTCTCCGTCGGGCAGCGGCGCCTCGCGTTTCACCGCGCCGAAGACGAGGATCTCGGACCCGTCGAAGTTGGCGGTGATCGACACGCGGGTCTGCGACAGCTCCGCGACGATCGCTTCCGCCGCAGCGGGCAGCGGCAGGACCGCCGCGGCGGCCAGCAGGAGCGCCCCGAGCCTCATGCGCCGCTGCCCAGCGAATAGAGTTCGGCCGGGGGCAGCACCAGTTCCAGCGCGAGCTTCAGGCACACGCCCACGACGATCAGCGCCAGCAGGATGCGCAGTTGCTCCGCCTTCAGCCGGGTTCCGATGCCGGTGCCGACCTGCGCGCCCACCACGCCGCCCAGGATCAGAAGCAGGGCCAGCATCATGTCCACGGTCTGGTTGGTGATCGCATGCGCCATCGTGGTGAAGGCGGTGACGAAGATGATCTGGAACAGCGAGGTGCCGATCACGACCTTGGTCGGCATCCCCAGCAGGTAGATCATCGCGGGGACCATGATGAAGCCGCCGCCGACCCCCATGATGGCGGCCAGCACGCCGACGGCCACGCCGACGAGCAGGGGCGGGATCACCGAGATGTAGAGCCCGGAGGTCCGGAACCGCATCTTCAGCGGCCAGGTATGGACCCAGTTGCGCTGCCGCCGCTTCGGGGGCGGGCCGCTGCGCCGCGCCTTGCGCAGGGCGTTGATGCTCTCGATCAGCATCAGGCTGCCGACAACGCCGAGGAAGACGACGTAGCAGAGGTTCACCAGCAGATCGACCTGACCCAGCGACTTGAGGTAATTGAAGATCTGCACGCCGACCGCCGACCCGGCGAGGCCGCCGGCCAGCAGCACGCTGCCCATCTTCATGTCCACCGCCCGCCGCCGCAGGTGCGCGAAGAGCGCCGACACCGACGAGGCGACGATCTGGTTGGTCGAGGTCGCCACGGCGACCGCGGGCGGGATGCCGACAAAGAACAGGAGCGGCGTGATCAGGAACCCGCCGCCGACCCCGAACATGCCCGACAGCACCCCGACCAGCCCGCCAATGCCGAGGATCAGGAAGGCATTGACCGACACTTCGGCAATCGGGAGGTAGATGTGCATGGACCGGGTCCTGACGACGCCCCTATCGTTTA
>JAUHZL010000207.1 GCA_030425945.1 Alphaproteobacteria bacterium
CGGCAATCAGCACGAAGAGCAGGAGCAGCGCCGCCAGCCCCATGTTGATCTCGGACAGCACCTTCACGCCGCCGTCGAGGCCGCGCAGCACCGACACCAGCGCGATGGCGGTGATCCCCGAGATCAGCAGGACCTCGACGGTGTTGTTGATCGGCACGCCGAAGAGGTGGTTGAGGCCCGCGTTGGCCTGCGTCGCCCCGAAGCCCAGCGAGGTGGCGAGGCCGAAGAGCGTGGCGAAGACCGCGAGCGTGTCGATGACATGGCCCCACCAGCCCCAGACCCGGTCGCCGAGGATCGGGTAGAACGCCGAGCGGATCGTCAGCGGCAGGCCCTTGTTGTAGCTGAAGAGCGCGAGCGCCAGCGCCACCACGGCATAGATCGCCCAGGGGTGCAGCGCCCAGTGGAAGATCGTCGCCGCCATGCCGAGCCGGATCGCGGCGGCCTCGTCCCCGGCCGCCGCACCAAGCGGGGCCCAGTCCGAGCGCACCCCGCCCTCTGCGGCGGTGCCGCCCAGCGAGGACGAGAAATGGCTCATCGGCTCGGAGACGCCGTAGAACATCAGGCCGATGCCCATGCCCGCCGCGAACAGCATCGCGAACCAGCCGGCATAGCTGTAGTCGGGCGTCGCCGCCTTTCCGCCCAGCCGGACCGACCCCAGCGGGGTCACGATCAGCAGCAGGCAGAACAGCACGAAGATGTTGGCCGCGCCGAGGAAGAACCAGTCGAAGCCCTTGGTGACGCTGGAGAACAGCCACGAGAAGACCGCGCCGGCCTGATCGGGCAGCGCCAGCGTGTAGAAGACGAAGGCGACGATGGCGATCCCCGACACCATGAAGACGGGGTTGTGGATGTCGAAGCCGAACGGCCCGAACGAGCCTTCGAGGTTGTCCTGTCCGATACTGTAGTCGGTCTCGATCAGGTCCGAGCTCCCTTCCGGGGCCGGAATTCCCTGGTTGGTGGTATCTGTCATGCGCATTTCCTTTGTGTGTGTCCGGGGCGTCCGCGCACGGCGCCGCCGTTTGCAGCCCGTCGTCGCGGTCAGGCCGCGTCGCGGACCAGCATCACCGAGTGATGCGTGAGCGCGGCGAGGTGTCCGCCGTGGCTGCCGAGGTCGAGGCGTTTCGGGATGTGGCTGCCCATCACGATCAGGTCGCACCCGAGGGTGTCGGCGGCCTCGGCCAGCTTGCGGTCGAGGTCGACGGACGGGTCATGCACCGTGATCGCCTGGCTGCCGGCGTGCTCGATCCCGGTCAGTTCTGTCTGCCCGGCGGCGAAGCGCGCCAGTTTCTCGGCGAACTCTTCCGGGCTGTGGGCCACCGCGCCGGGCTGGGGCGAGGTCACCCCGACATAGGTGACCTTGGCCCCGTAATGCGCGGCGAGATCGGCAGCGGTCTTCAGGGCGCGGTCGAGCTTGTCGATGTGGCCGAGATCGACCGGCACCATCAGATGTTTGAACAAGGCAGGCCCTCCTTCCTGTCGTCTTTCTGTCGCCGCCTCCGACCGGCGCGGGGCCGCCGGGCGGCCCGCATCGATCAAAAACGACATTTTTTGACGGAATCAGGCTATCAGACGAGTCCCTCGGCGCAACCCCGCGTCTCGGGCGCGGGCGCGCAACGGAAAAAGGGCGCTCCCGGCGGGGGCGCCCTTCCTGTTCGGTACGGTGGGTCGGGGCAGGGCGGGGACCACCCGCCCCGCCGGATCACACGAGGACCGAGCCCTTGGCGTCGATCACGCCCTGCGTCTCGGCCTCGCCCAGCAGCATCTCGTTATGGGCCTTGCCGCTCGGGATCATCGGGAAGCAGTTCTCGTGCTTCTCGACCAGGCAGTCGAAGATCACCGGGCCGTCATAGCGCAGCATCTCCATGATCGCGTCGTCGAGGTCCTTCGGGTCCTTGCAGAGGATGCCCTTGGCCCCGAAGGCTTCGGCGAGCTTCACGAAATCGGGCAGCGCCTCGGACCACGAGTGCGAATAGCGCTCGCCGTGCAGCAGCTCCTGCCACTGGCGCACCATGCCCAGCCGCTCGTTGTTCAGGATGAACTGCTTGACCGGAAGGTCATACTGGATGGCGGTGCCCATCTCCTGCATGTTCATCAGCCACGAGGCCTCGCCCGCCACGTTGATGACCAGTGCGTCCGGGTGCGCCACCTGCGCCCCGATCGAGGCCGGGAAGCCGTAGCCCATGGTGCCGAGGCCGCCCGAGGTCAGCCAGCGGTTCGGCGCGTCGAAGCCGAGATACTGCGCGGCCCACATCTGGTGCTGGCCCACCTCGGTCGCGATGTAGCGCTTCGGGTGATCTTTGGTCAGCGCTTCCAGCCGCTGCAGGGCATACTGCGGCTTGATCGTGGTCTCCGACGCCTTGAATTCGAGGCAGCGGACCGCCTTCCACGCCTCGATCTGTGTCCACCAGGTTTCGAGGGCGGGCTTGTTCACCTTGCGGCCGCGCGCCTTCCAGATCCGCAGCATGTCTTCCAGCACGTGCGCCACGTCGCCGACGATCGGGAAGTCGGTCTTGACCACCTTGTTGATCGAGGACGGGTCGATGTCGATGTGCGCCTTGCGCGAGCCGGGCGAGAAGGCGTCGATGCGGCCGGTGATCCGGTCGTCGAAGCGGGCGCCGATGTTGATCATCAGGTCGCAGTCGTGCATCGCCCAGTTGGCCTCGTAGAGACCGTGCATCCCGAGCATGCCGACCCAGTGCTTGCCCGAGGCCGGGTAGGCCCCGAGACCCATCAGGGTCGAGGTCACCGGGATCCCGGTCGCGTCCACCAGTTCACGCAGAAGCTGGCTGGCCGCGGTGCCCGAGTTGATCACGCCGCCGCCGGTATAGAAGATCGGCCGCTCGGCGGTTTCGAGCGCGGCCACCAGCTCGGTGATCCGGTCGATGTCGCCCTTGACCCGCGGGCGGTAGTGCTCGGTCCGCGCCTTCTGCGGCGGCACGTAGGTCCCCGAGGCGAACTGCACGTCCTTCGGGATATCGACCAGAACCGGGCCCGGGCGGCCATGGGTCGCGATGTGGAAGGCCTCGTGAATGGTGTTGGCCAGCTCGTCGGTGTCCTTCACCAGCCAGTTCATCTTGGTGCAGGGCCGGGTGATGCCGACGGTGTCGGCCTCCTGGAAGGCGTCCGAGCCGATCATGAAGGTCGGCACCTGACCGGTCAGGACGACCATCGGGATCGAGTCCATCAGCGCGTCGGTGATCCCGGTGACGGCGTTGGTCGCGCCCGGGCCGGAGGTCACGAGGACCACGCCCGGCTTGCCGGTCGCGCGGGCATAGCCTTCGGCGGCGTGGGCAGCGCCCTGTTCGTGGCGCACGAGGATGTGCTTGATCTTCTGCTGCTGGAAGATCTCGTCATAGATCGGAAGGACGGCCCCGCCGGGATATCCGAATACCGTGTCCACGCCCTGGTCGATCAGGGCCTGAACCACCATCTGGGCGCCGGTCATCGTCTCCGCCGTCATCGTCTCTCTCCGTTCTCGGTGCGGACCCGCCTCGGACCGCCAGCCAATAAAAAACCCCCGGTGGGACACTCGGGGGCGCAGGGAACCAAACTGGTCAAACCGTTACCGGCCCATGCGCCCGTCTCCTACGATTACGAGAATGCCGTGCATCCGTCGGGTCCTTTCCTTCGTGGCGCGGACACTAGGCGCGGGCCGAGGGGGCGTCAACCGCGAAGCGCGCGGATAATCTGTCGCGGCGCCGCTTTTTTCCGTTCGATTGTTGCGCGGTGGCTGCGGTCCGCGCAGGTTTGCGCAAATCCGGACGTCATTCGGCGGCCTGTGCCGGGCGGCGGTCCGCGGCGATCCGGGCGGCCCAGTCGGTTGCGGGGGCGGGCGTGCCGAGCAGGTAGCCCTGGCCGCTGCGAAGGCCGAGATCGAGCAGCAGCGCGCGTTGCGCCTCGGTCTCCAGCCCCTCGGCGATCATGTCGAGCCCGAGATCCTCGGCCATCGCGATCTGCCGGGCAAGAATGGCCCGGGCGCGCGGTCGGGTCGCAGCCACGGTAAAGGTCCGGTCGAACTTCACGATATCGACCGGCAGCGTCAGCAGCCGCGCGAGGTTCGAGCGCCCTGTGCCGAAGTCGTCGAGCGCGATGCGCGCGCCGGCCTGCCGCAGATCGCGGAGCAGGGGCAGGGCGGCCGGATCGTCCTCGATCCCGGCATCCTCGACGATCTCGAAGACGAGACGGGCCGGATCGACGGTCTCGATCAGCGCGCGCAGCCGGGCGCCGGTATCGGCGCTGCGCAGCACGCGCCCCGACAGGTTGAAGGCGGTGAAGCAGGGCTCGGGCAGGGTGGCGAACATCGCCGCCAGCGCCCGGGTCAACTCGAGAGGCGGCCGGATCGGGCGGGTGCCGGGCAGCGCCGGGTCACCGAGGAACTGGTCCGGGGTCAGCACGCGGCCGTCCGGACGGACCCAGCGCAGCAGGGCCTCTACCCCCAGCACGCGGTCGGTGGACAGGTCGCGCACCGGTTGCACGAAATAGGTGAACTCGTCGCGGTCGAGCCCGGCGCGGATGCCGTCGGGGCCGGGCCGGCGGGCGCGGGCGGCGGCGGCGCGGTGCACCGCCTCGGCGTCGGCTTCGAGCTGGTCGCGGCCCTGCGCCTTGGCCAGCGCCAGCGCGAGGTCCGCGGCGCGGATCGCCTCGGCCGGATCGGTCCCGGCGGGCACGTGGACCACCCCGGCACTGGCGCTGCGGGTGACATGCGGCAACTCGGGCGTCGGGATCACCGCGCCGATGGCCTGGCGGGCGGCTTCGAGGCGGTCGGCGTTCGCCTGCCCGGCCGGGCCGGGCAGCGCCACCCAGAAAGCGTCCGAGCCCAGCCGGGCAATCCGCGCACCCGACCCGAGCCGCTCGCGCAGGCAGCGTCCGACCGCGGCCAGCAGGGCATCGCCGGTGGCATGTCCCCAGGTGTCGTTGACACTTTCGAAGTGGTCGAGGTCCAGCATGCAGACCGTCACCGCCTGCCGCCGCAGGTCGTCGGCCAGCGCTGCAGTAAAGGCGGTGCGGGTCAGGCACCCGGTCAGGGGATCGCGGCGCGGCAGGGCCGGGGGGCGTCCGCGCAGGCGGGCGCAGGCGCGGCAGAGAAGGGCACCGCCGCCGCCGAGGCCGAGCACAATCGCCAGCCCGGCGAGGCTGCCGGTCAGAACTGGATCCGTCACGCAGTGGCCCCCGTTTGCCCAGATGGTCACTCGCACGCCGTGTCACGCTACACGTTAGACGTGTATCGCAAGTTTCATTGCAAGTTAAGCGGTATTCTGCCGAGGGCGGACCCTGGCCCTGTCGCTGCCACATTTCCCGCAATCCCCCCTCTGCGCGCCGAATCGACACAGGCGCTAGGGGCGTCCGGAGGCCGGTTTTGCCGGTCCGATTGCAACCGAGGCGCGAGAACTGCCCGGTTTTGCATCCCTTCTGCAATCAAACTGCCCACAGGACGGGTCTTGTCGGGGAAATTCGCGGAGCGTCCTGCGCTATCAGGTATTTTGGTCCGGTATGTTTACCGCTAGGCTGCCCTCACTGTAACGATCCGCCCGTCGAGAGGCGGGCTATAACACTTGGGAGGACCAAAATGGATCGTCGTTCATTCCTGCGCACCTCTGCGCTCGGCGGCTCGGCCGCAGCCGCGTCGGCTCTCGCCGCACCGGCTTACGCACAGGGCAAGCGCGAACTCACCATGGTCACGTCGGTTCCGGATGGCTT
>JAUHZL010000208.1 GCA_030425945.1 Alphaproteobacteria bacterium
ATCTTCCTGCACCAGGGCAACATCGCCGAAATGAAGACCGGCGAGGGCAAGACGCTGGTCGCCACCTTCCCGGCCTACCTGAACGCGCTGACCGGCAAGGCCGTCCACATCGTCACCGTCAACGACTACCTCGCCCGCCGCGATGCCGGGTGGATGGGCAAGGTCTATGCGCAGCTCGGCCTGACCACCGGTGTAGTCGTCCCGCAGCAACCCGAGGACGAGAAGCGCGCGGCCTATGCTGCAGACGTGACCTACGCGACCAACAACGAACTGGGCTTCGATTACCTGCGGGACAACATGAAGTCCCGCCTCGAGGACATGGCGCAGCGCGGCCATTACTTCGCGATCGTGGACGAGGTCGACTCGATCCTCATCGACGAGGCGCGGACGCCGCTGATCATCTCGGGTCCGTCGCAGGACCGGTCGGACCTCTACACGAAGATCGACAAGGTGATCCCCGAGATCACCGAAGAGCATTACACCATCGACGAGAAGACCCGGAACGCGACCTTCTCCGAGGAGGGCAACGAGTTCCTCGAACGGCGCCTCGCCGAGCTCGAGCTGCTGCCCGAGGGCCAGTCGCTCTACGATCCGGAATCGACGACGCTGGTACACCACGTCACGCAGGCGCTGAAGGCGCACAAGCTCTTCCAGAAGGACAAGGAATACATCGTCCGGAACGGCGAGATCGTCCTGATCGACGAGTTCACCGGCCGCATGATGGTGGGCCGCCGACTGTCCGACGGCCTGCACCAGGCCATCGAGGCCAAGGAAGGCTGCCAGATCCAGCCCGAGAACGTGACCCTCGCCAGTGTCACCTTCCAGAATTACTTCCGCCTGTATGACCGGCTGGGCGGGATGACCGGCACCGCTGCGACCGAGGCCGAGGAATTCGCCACGATCTACGGTCTCGGGGTGGTCGAGATCCCGACCAACCGCCCGATCGCGCGGAAGGACGAGCACGATCAGGTCTATCGCTCGCAGGCCGAGAAGTATCAGGCCATCGTCACCACGGTGAAGGAGGCCCATGCCAAGGGTCAGCCCGTCCTGCTTGGCACCACCTCGATCGAGAAGTCGGAAGCGCTCAGCCGTCTCCTGACCGCCGAGAACATCCCGCACAACGTCCTGAACGCCCGCCAGCACGAACAGGAAGCCACCATCGTGGCTGACGCCGGCAAGCTGGGGGCCGTGACCATCGCGACCAACATGGCCGGACGCGGCACCGACATCCAGCTGGGCGGCAACGTCGAGATGAAGGTTCTGGAAGCGCTGGCCGCCGATCCTGAGGCACACCCCGACGAGGTGCGCGCGCGGATCGAGGCCGAGCATGCCGCCGAGAAGGAAAAAGTCCTCGCGGCCGGGGGCCTGTTCGTTCTGGCCTCCGAGCGGCACGAAAGCCGCCGCATCGACAACCAGTTGCGCGGCCGGTCGGGCCGTCAGGGTGACCCGGGCCGTTCGGTCTTCTACCTGTCGCTGGAAGACGACCTGATGCGGATCTTCGGCTCGGACCGCCTGGAGAAGGTGCTGTCCGGCCTCGGCATGAAGGAAGGCGAAGCCATCGTCCATCCGTGGGTCAACAAGTCCCTCGAAAAGGCGCAGGCCAAGGTCGAGGGGCGCAACTTCGACATCCGCAAGCAGCTGCTGAAGTTCGACGACGTCATGAACGACCAGCGCAAGACGATCTTCGCGCAGCGTCTCGAGATCATGCAGATCGAGGACGTGTCGGAGATCGCGCAGGACATGCGTCAGCAGGTTGTCGAGGACCTTGTCGACCAGTACATGCCGCCGAAGACCTATGCCGACCAGTGGGATACCGAGGGCCTGCGCGCCGCCGTGCGCGAGCAGCTGAACCTCGACGTGCCGGTCGAGGACTGGGCGGCCGAGGAAGGGGTCGACGACGCCGAGATCATCGAGCGGCTCGGCCGTGCCGCGGACGAGATGATGGCCGCCAAGGCCGCGCAGTTCGGGCCGGAGACCATGCGCTCGATCGAGAAGCAGTTCCTGCTGCAGACCATCGACGCGAAATGGCGCGAACATCTCGTCACGCTGGAGCACCTGCGCAGCGTCATCGGCTTCCGCGGCTATGCCCAGCGGGATCCGCTGAACGAGTACAAGACCGAGGCGTTCCAGCTGTTCGAGTCGATGCTCGACAGCCTGCGCACCGAGGTCACGCAGAAGCTCTCGCGCATCCGCCCGCTCAGCGAGGCCGAGCAGCGCGCGATGGCCGAGCAGATCGCGCAGCAGGCCCGGATGATGGGCGCCCGTGTGCCGGACATGGCCGGGGCCGAGGGTGCGCTCTCCGACGAGGCGGCGACGCCGCTGGTGGAAGGGTTCCGCGAAGACGATCCCGCCACCTGGGGCAATCCCGGTCGCAACGATTCCTGCCCCTGTGGGTCCGGCAAGAAGTTCAAGCATTGCCATGGGAAGCTGCTCTGACGCACGCCGCCCGGCGCGCCCGGCACTGACACTCCTGGCGGCGGCCCTGATCGCGATATCGGGGCCGACCCCGGGCCGGTCCGAGACCGTGACGCTCAACGCGACCGACGGGGATCTGGCCCTGACCGGTGAGTTGCGCGCCTTCGACGGCCGCTTCTACCAGATCGAGACCGAGTTCGGCCTGATGACCGTAGCCGGTGACCGTGTCTATTGCTCCGGCGCCGCCTGTCCGGGCGATGCCGAGACGACCGGCTTCACCGTCAGCGCCGATCAGACCTACGGGCGCGTCCTGCTGCCTGCGTTGGTCGAGGCCTTCGCCGCGCGGCAGGGCTTGCCCCTGCGCCGTGTCGAGCACGCGCCGCAGCACGTCGTGTACGAACTCGGCTCGGACGATACCCGCAGGCACTTCCCGGTGACCCTGCACCTTGCCGGATCTGCCGAGGCCTTTGCCGACCTCGCCGTGGGGCGGGCAGAAATGGCGCTGGCGTCCCGCTTTCCGACCGACTCGGAGGCCCTCTTCATTTCCGACGCGGGGTATGGCGACCTTTCGAGCCCCGCCCAGCGGATGTTGCTGGGGGTGGATGCCCTGGCTGTCGTCGTCGCCAACGGGGCCCTGGCACAGGCGGTGTCGGGCGCTCCGGTCGGGGCCGAGCTGCCGGACGACCTGACCGCCCGTCTCGCCGCGCGCCTCGTGCCGCGTCCGGCCGGGCCGCCCGAGGTTCATGTCGCGGTCGACCCTGCGGACCTGGAGCCGCTCTTTGGACCCGATGTGACCGACGGGACGGCCGTTCGCCACAACGACGGATGGTCCGTGCAGTCGGCCGTCCGCGACAGCCGGGCCCGTGTCGGGCTGATTCCCGCGGCGGCTCTGCACGCGGGGCGGGTCCTTCCGCTGGTCGGAAGCTGCGGTCTCGCGCTTGCCCCGGATCGGGGGGCGCTGTTGACGGGCGACTATCCGGCGCTGATCCCGGCGCTGGCCTACCTGCCGGACCGGAGGCTGCCGCGGGACATGATCGGGTTCATCTCGTTCCTGCAGTCTGACGAGGCGCGCCGGGTCATGGCGCGGGCGGGGGTCGCCCATCCGGACCCCGGCGAGACGGTGGATGTCCCCCTCGCCGGTCGGCTGCTCGCGGCGCTGGCCCATCCGGGCACGCTGGCCGAGCCGGACGTGTATCGCGACCTTGCCCGGACACTGGTCGGGGCGCGCCGTCTGGGATTGGCGTTCAGGGCGGGAGCGGAGGCGTCGTTCGACGCGGTCCTGTCGGACCTCGCGCTCGACTCGCTGACCGAGGCGGTGACCTCGGGCACCGTTCCGGCTGACGGGCTGATCCTCGGCGTGTTCGGCGGGGAGGCCGAGCGCCGGCTGGCCGAGCGTATTGCCGCCGGGGTCGGCGAGGCGGCGAGTGGGAAACGCCCGGCCATTCACGACTTCGGCGCGGCGCTGCCGGTCGCATGCCCGGAGGATCCCGGCGCGGAGCGGTTGAATGCGCGGGTCGAGGTCTGGGTGCAGGGCTAGAACAGCCCCTCCGACCGGAAGCTGACATGCCGCCCGTGCCCGATCACGAGGTGATCGTGCAGCGTGATCCCGAACAGGTCGGCACTGTCGCGCAGGCGATGCGTCATGGCGATATCGGTCTCGGACGGGGTCGGATCGCCCGACGGGTGGTTGTGCACGAGGATCAGGGCCGTCGCGTCGAGCGCCAGCGCCCGGCGCAAGACCTCGCGCGGATAGAGCGGGACGTGATCCACGCTGCCGGTCCCGAGCACCTCGTCTGCGATCAGGCGGTTCTTCCGGTCGAGGAACAGGGCGCGCAACTCTTCCCGCCGGAGGCCCGCGTGCGTGACGTGACAGTAGTCCAGCAGCGCCTGCCAGTGCGACAGCACCGGCCGGTCCAGCACCCGCGTCCGGCACAGGCAGCGGGCCGCGCGCCGGGCGACGCCGAGCCGCTCGACGTCCTGCCGGGACATGCCGAGGGCCTTCAGATCGTCCGGGTCGGCGGCGAGCACGCCGCCCGCCGATCCGAAGCGTAGAAGAAGTTGGGTGACCAGCGGGGTTGCCGGGGCGACCGCCAGAAGACCCGCGATCAGGTCGACGTCTTCGGCATAGACGACCGGACCGGGCCGCGGCACCGGGGTGGCAAAGAGATCGGGTTGCAGGAGAGGGGCGGCGGAGGACATGGGTCGATCCTCCGCCTCCGGGATGAAAAGCGGGTTAACTCGTCATCCCGTCCCAGAAACGCTTCACCTTCGAGAAGAAATTGGTCGTCTCGGGCGAGTTCGATTCCTCGCTGAGCTTCTCGAATTCCTTCAGCAGCTCGCGCTGGCGGGCGGTCAGGTTCACCGGGGTCTCGACCGCCAGCTCGATGTACATGTCGCCCGTGCTGCCGCCGCGCAGGGCGGGCATGCCCTTGCCGCGCAGCCGCATCTGCTGTCCCGCCTGGCTGCCAACCGGGATCTTCACCCGGCTCCGCCCGCCGTCGATGTTGGGCACCTCGACCTCGCCCCCGAGCGCGGCGGTGGCCATGCTGACCGGCACGCGGCAGTGCAGCGTTGCGCCCTCGCGGGTGAAGATCGGGTGGTCCGCCACGTCGACGAAGATATAGAGGTCGCCCGACGGCCCGCCGCGCAAGCCGGCTTCGCCTTCGCCGGCCAGCCGGATCCGGTTCCCGGTCTCGACCCCGGCGGGGATGTTGACCGAGAGGGCGCGCTCGCGCTCTTCCCGGCCGCCGCC
The DNA here is from genome assembly GCA_030425945.1 of Alphaproteobacteria bacterium. Taxonomy (GTDB): domain Bacteria; phylum Pseudomonadota; class Alphaproteobacteria; order Rhodobacterales; family Rhodobacteraceae; genus Dinoroseobacter. The sequence goes on from JAUHZL010000208.1 coordinate 5,168, forward strand.
GCCGCAGGTGCGGCACGGGTTCTTGATGATCTGGCCGAGGCCCGAGCAGGTCGGGCAGGTGCGCTCGACCGTGAAGAAGCCCTGCTGCGCCCGAACCTTGCCCATGCCGGTGCAGGTCGGGCATGTCACCGGTTCCACGCCGCCTTCCGCGCCGGTGCCCTTGCAGGAAGAACAGGTGACCGAACCCGGTACCTTGATCGTCTTCTGCACGCCTGCGAAGGCCTCCTCGAGCGAGATGCGCAGGTTGTAGCGCAGGTCGGACCCGCGCGAGGCACGTTGCCGCCCGCCGCGTCCGCCGCCCATGAAGTCGCCGAACAGGTCCTCGAACACATCGGAGAAGGCCGAGGCAAAGTCGCCGTTGCCGCCGCCCGGGAACCCGCCGCCGCCCGGCCGCTGGCCCATGCCACCCTCGAAGGCGGCGTGGCCGAACCGGTCGTAGGCGGCTTTCTTGTCCGGGTCCTTCAGCGCATCGTAGG
>JAUHZL010000209.1 GCA_030425945.1 Alphaproteobacteria bacterium
GTGGCGGGCCGCCTCGGGGGGCGGCACGGTGAAGGGATCGGCGGTGAAGGCCAGCGTCTGGCCGAGGAGAAGGGTCGCGCTCATGGCCGCAGCCTAGGGCCGCGCGGGGCGGCGGTAAATCGGGATCGCCCCTGTCTTTTCCGCGAGCCAGCCGTTATGTCACAGGCGACCGCGCTGCAGCGCGGAACCATCCGACAGGGGGGAGCGGCATGACCGACGACAAGCTTGACCTGCCGGACGAGGACACGCGCGAGGACGAGGACTACTCGCTCGACCGCGACCTCGTGCACGAGGTGCTGGACGCGGTCGAGGCCGAGGACGCCAGCCGCCTCGACGCGCTGCTCGACCCGCTGCACGCCGCCGACATCGCCGACCTTCTGGAACAGATCGGACCGGGCGACCGGGGCGAGCTGGTGCGGCTCTGGAGCAGCGAGATCGACGGCGAGATCCTGTCGGAACTCGACGAGGGCGTGCGCGCCGAGGTCATCGCCGAACTGCCGAGCGACGTGCTGCGCGAGGCGGTGCGCGACCTCTATACCGACGACGTGGTGGACCTCGTCGAGGACCTGGAGGAGGCCGACCAGCGCGCCATCCTCGACGCGCTGGAAGCCACCGACCGGGTCGCCGTCGAACAGGCGCTGAGCTACCCGGAATACTCGGCCGGCCGCCTGATGCAGCGCGAGCTGGTGACCGCGCCCGAACACTGGACGGTCGGGCAGGCCATCGACTTCCTGCGCGCGCAGGACGAGCTGCCCGAACAGTTCTACCACGTCATCCTCGTGGACCCCCGGATGAAGCCGGTGGGCTACGTCACGCTGGGCAAGGTCCTGTCGGCCCGCCGCGCCGTGCCGCTGGCCGAGATCAGCGAGGACAGCTTCCGCACGATCCGGGTCACCCAGCCGGACAAGGACGTGGCCTATGCCTTCAACCAGTACCACCTGATTTCCGCCCCGGTGGTGGACGAGGACGACCGGCTGGTCGGCGTCATCACCATCGACGACGCGATGGCGGTGCTCGACGAGGAACACGAGGAGGACATCCTGCGCCTCGCCGGTGTGGGCGACGAATCGAGCCTGAGCGACACCGTGATCGAGGCGACCAAGGGCCGGGCGCTGTGGCTGTTCGTGAACCTGCTGACGGCGATCCTCGCCTCGGTCGTGATCGACCTGTTCACCGACACGATCCAGACGCTGGTCGCGCTGGCGGTGCTGATGCCGATCGTGGCCTCGATGGGCGGGAACGCGGGCACCCAGACGATGACCGTCGCGGTGCGGGCGCTGGCGACGCGCGACCTGACCGCGCAGAACGCCTGGCGGGTGATCCGGCGCGAGGTGGCGGTCGGCGCGATCAACGGGCTCGCCTTCGGCCTGCTGATGTCGATCATCGCGGGCTTCTGGTTCGGCGTGCCGATGCTGGCGGTGGTGATCGGGGCGGCGATGCTGATGACGCTGGTCGCCGCGGCGCTGGGCGGGATCGTGATCCCGATGGCGCTGGAACGGCTGAAGATCGACCCGGCGCTGGCCTCGGGGCCCTTCGTGACGACGGTGACCGACGTGGTGGGCTTCTTCGCCTTCCTCGGCCTCGCCTCGGTGGTGCTTCTGTGAGCGGCGTGGAGGACAAGCAGGCGCTGCGCGCGCAGGTGCTGGCGCGCCGCAAGACGGCCCATGCGGTGGGCGATCCGCGCCCGGCGATCGAGCGGCTTCTGGCGTTCCTCGCGCCCGAGCGCGGGCGGCCGGTGGCGGGCTACATGCCGATGCGCTCGGAGATCGACCCGCTCCCCGCGATGGCCGACCTCGCGATGGACGCGCCGGTGGGCGTGCCGGTGATCCCCGGCAAGGCGCAGCCGCTGCTCTTTCACCGCTGGGACCTCGGGGCCGAGATGATCGACGGGCCCTTCGGCGCGCGGGTTCCGGCGGCGGGGGTGGAGATGCTGCCCGAGGTGCTGATCGTGCCGCTGGTCGCCTTCGACCGCCGCGGCAACCGGCTGGGCTACGGCGGCGGGTTCTACGACCGGACGCTGGAGGGCCTGCGGGCGCGCGGCAAGGTGCTGGCGGTGGGCTATGCCTGGGCCGCGCAGGAGGTCGACGCGCTGCCGCTGGAGCCGACCGATCAGCGCCTCGACGCCATCGTGACGGAAGCCGAGACGCTGGTCTTCCCCGCGACCTGAGCCGCGGTCCGCCGCGTCAGATCAGCACGAACCCGGCCGCGCCGATCACCACGGCCAGCGCCACCAGCACCCCGACCGGCACGCGCGCGAGGCCGGTCAGCCCGGGTGCCGGGGCCGGGCGGTTACGGTCGCCGGCCTCGGGCGGCAGGCGATAGCTGTGCGGCGGTTCGGGGCGCGGGGCCTCGTCGAAGGCCTGGAAGCTGCGGGTATCCTCGGTCCCGGCGTCGGTTGCCGGGGGCGTTGCGGTGGGTTTGCGCAAGGGAGGCATGCGGATGCTCCTGTCGTCGTCGGGCCGCGTCATGTGCGCGGGCTCACCCTCCAGAAACGAGGCGGACGCGAAAGAGTTTCGCCCGGAAGCGATCTCCGGCTCGGGACCGAACGGGTCGGGTGCAATATCGCGGGGCATGGCAGATGTCCTCGCTGATGACGAGCAGCAAAAAAGATATGGGGCGCCGGGCGCGGCAGCGGGCCTCGCGGGCGTTCACGTTTTCGCAAGTGCAGCATCGCGGCGCGGCCTCCGGGCGGGGTCCGCGGCGGGTTTCGGTCGGCCCGGTGCCGCTGCCGGGACCGCGCCATGGCGGCAGCGGGGCGGTTCGGTCGGATTTGCCGCGAATCCGCCGCGCCCGGCGTGCTTGCGGGAACCGCCGCGCGGGCGTAAGGCGAGCATATGAAGCTGCTTTTCCTTGGCGATGTGATGGGCCGCGCAGGGCGCGCCGCGGTCATCGAGCGCCTGCCTGCCCTGCGCCGTGACTGGAGCCTCGATTTCGTCGTGGTCAACGCCGAGAACGCCTCGTCCGGGGCCGGTCTGACGGTGGATCACGCGAAGTCCCTGCTGAACGCCGGGGCCGACGTGCTGACGCTGGGCGATCATGCCTTCGACCAGAAGGAGATGATCCAGGGGATCGAGGCCGAACCGCGCATCGTCCGCCCGCTGAACTTCGCCAAGGACGCGCCCGGACGCGGACACCGCGTCTATACGACCGCGCGCGGCCACAAGGTGCTGGTCGCGCAGGTGCTGGGGCAGGTCTTCATGAAGCGGCCCTTCGACGACCCGTTCTCGGCGGTCGATGCCGTTCTTCGCAGCCATCCCCGCGGCGGGATGGTGCAGGCCAGCCTCGTCGACGTGCATTGCGAGGCCACGTCCGAGAAGATGGGCATGGGTCATTTCTGCGACGGCCGCGCCAGCGTCGTGGTCGGCACCCACACCCATATCCCGACCGCCGATGTCCAGATCCTGAAGGGCGGCACCGCCTTCCAGGCCGACGCGGGCATGTGCGGCGACTATGACAGCGTGATCGGCATGGAGAAGTCCGAGCCGCTGCGCCGCTTCGTGACCGGCATGCCGAAGGGGCGGTTCACGCCCGCGCTGGGCGAGGCGACGTTGTCGGGCCTCTATGTCGAGACCGACGACCGCACTGGCGTGGCAACCCGGGTCGAGATGGTGCGGCAGGGCGGACGGCTGCAACCGCACGGGCCCGCATGACGCGCGCCGAAAGCGCCGGGCTGGTCGGCCTTCTCGTCCTGCTCGGGGCGGGCTGGGGCATCACCCAGCCGCTGGCCAAGCTGGCGGTCTCGACCGGGCACGCGGCGCTCGGGCTGGTGGTGTGGCAACTGGCGATCTCGGGTGTGCTCTGCGGGGCGCTGCTGAAACTGACCGGGCGCGGGCTGCCGCTGACCCGGCCCGCGCTGGGGCTCTACCTCGCCGTGGCGCTGGTGGGGACGATCCTGCCGAACTCGGCCAGCTACGAGGCCGCGCGGCACCTGCCCTCGGGCCTGATCTCGATCCTGCTCTCGACGATCCCGATGCTGGCCTTTCCCATCGCGCTGGCGCTCGGCCTTGACCGGTTCCGCCCGCGCCGCCTGGCCGGGCTCGGCTGCGGGCTGGCGGGCGTGCTGCTGATCGTGGGGCCGGAGGCGAGCCTGCCCGATCCGGCGATGCTGGCCTGGGTGCCGATCGCGCTGATCGCCCCGGCCTTCTACGCCTTCGAGGGCAATTTCCTCGCCCGCTGGGGCCGCCCCGAGGTGGACCCGGTGCAACTGCTCTGCGGCGCCTCGATCGTGGGCGTGGCCATCGCGCTGCCGGTGGCGCTGGCGACGGGACGCACGGTCGCCTTTCCCGCGCCGTCGGACTGGAGCCTCGCCGAGACCGCGCTGGTCGGCAGCTCGGTCGTCCACTGCATCGTCTACGCCAGCTATTTCTGGATGATCGGCCGCGCCGGGCCGGTGTTCTCGGCGCAGGTCAGCTACCTCGTCACCGGTTTCGGGGTGCTCTGGGCGAAGCTCCTTCTGGGCGAGAGCTACTCGGTCTGGGTCTGGGGGGCGATGGGGCTGATGTTCGTGGGGCTTTTCCTCGTGCAGCCGCGCCCGAAACTGGCAGCCGTTCTGCCGCAGGACGGGACGCTGGACAGCGCCGCGCCGCAGCTTCAGGATGGCCCGCGGCCCTGACCTGAGAGGGAGCGCGCGCGCCCCATGATCGAGCTTGGACTCTCGCCCACCGCCGAGGCGGTGCTGACGCTTGCGGTCGTCGCGGCAATGTTCTTCGCCTTCCTGCGCGAGGTCTACCCGGCCGAGGTCGTGGGCATGGCGACCGCCGCCTTCTTCCTCGTCACCGGCATCCTGCCCTACGACACCGCGCTCGGCGTGCTGTCGAACCCGGCGCCCTGGACCATCCTCGCCATGTTCCTGATCATGGGCGGGCTGGTGCGGACCGGGGCGCTCGACTGGCTGACCCGGCTGGCCGAGGGGCAGGCCGACAACAACCCGCGCCTGACGCTCGTCGGCCTCTTCGGCTTCGTGGTGATCGCCAGCGCCTTCCTGAACAACACGCCGGTCGTGGTCCTGATGATCCCGGTCTTCGTCCAGATCGCGGGCAAGCTGGGCAAGGCGCCCTCCAAGCTGCTGCTGCCGCTATCCTATGCCGCGATCCTCGGCGGGATGCTGACGCTGATCGGCACCTCCACCAACCTGCTGGTCGACGGCGTGGCGCGGGCCAAGGGGCTGGAGGCCTTCTCGATCTTCGAGATCACTGCGCTCGGGGTGATCCAGGTCGCGGTCGGCATGGGCTATCTCGCGCTGATCGGGCGCAAGCTGCTGCCCGAGCGGGTGTCGATGAGCGCGATGCTCGGGCAGGGCCGCCGCAAGATGAAGTATTTCACCGAGGTCGCGCTGCCCGAGGACAGCAACCTGATCGGCCAGAAGGTGCTCGAGATCGACCTGTTCCGCCGTGACGGCGTGCGGTTGATCGACGTGCTGCGCGGCGATGCCTCGCTGCGCCGCAACCTGGGCGCGGTGGTGCTGGAGCCGGGCGACCGGGTCGTGCTGCGCTCGGAAATGACCGAGCTTCTGGGCCTGCAGCAGAACAAGGACCTGCGGATGGTGGACAAGCTGTCCTCGGTCCAGACCACGACGGTCGAGGTGCTGATCACCCCCGGCGCGCGGATGGTCGGCCGGTCGCTGGGCGCGCTGCGC
>JAUHZL010000210.1 GCA_030425945.1 Alphaproteobacteria bacterium
GCCCGGGCCCACAAGCCGACGTCCCGTCGCGCACCGCGCCCGCCCGGCCGCCGGTCACTTTCCCCGCCGGGCCTGCTGTGGCAGACACGGGGACACACCGGAAGGAGGTGACCCATGTCCGAAGCACTCCTCGTCATCGACGTGCAGACCGATTTCTGCCCCGGCGGCGCGCTCGCCGTGCCGGACGGCGACGCGATCGTGCCCGGCATCAACGCGCTGATGGCCGGGTTTCCGGTCGTGATCCTGACCCAGGACTGGCACCCGGCGGGACACTCCAGCTTCGCCAGCCAGCATCCCGGCAAGGCCCCGATGGAGATGACCGAGATGCCCTATGGCCCGCAGGTGCTCTGGCCGGATCACTGCGTGCAGGGCTCGCCCGGGGCGGCCTTCCACCCCGACCTGACCGTCGACCGCGCCGACCTGATCCTTCGCAAGGGCTTCAACCCGGCGATCGACAGCTACTCCGCCTTCTTCGAGAACGACCGCACCACGCCCACCGGTCTCGAGGGCTACCTTCGCACGCGGGGGATCGACCGTCTGACCCTGGTCGGCCTCGCCACCGATTTCTGCGTGAATTACTCGGCCGTGGATGCCGCCCGGCTCGGGTTCGCGACCACGGTCCGGACCGATCTCTGCCGGGCCATCGACTTCGGCGGCTCCCTCGCGGCCGCGCAGACCGCCATGCAGGGCGCCGGGGTGCAGCTGGCCGCGTGACGCCCGGCGCGCCCCCGCCCTCTTCTTGGCGAAAATACTCAGGCCCGCCGCCGGGGCCGGGGACCCCGCCCGGGACCTGCCGCGCCGCGATGCCGCTTGCCCATCGCCCCCGGTCTTTGCTCTAACCGGCCCGATGGAAGGAGAACGCATGGTTGACATCGCCACCCGGGTCTACAGCCACAAGTGGAAGATCGACCCGATCGTCCGCTCGCTGATCGACACCGACTTCTACAAGCTGCTGATGTGCCAGTCGGTGTTCCGCAACCGGCCCGACACGCAGGTGCGCTTCTCGCTCATCAACCGCACCACGCGGATTCCGCTGGCGCACCTGATCGACGAGGGCGAGTTGCGCGAGCAGCTGAACCACATCCGGGGTCTGCGCCTCAGCCGGGGCGAGTCGACCTGGATGCGCGGCAACACCTTCTACGGCAAGCGCCAGATGTTCCGGTCGGACTTCATGGACTGGTTCGAGGCGCTGCAACTGCCGCCCTATCACCTCGAACGGAAGGGCGACCAGTACGAGCTGACCTTCGAGGGCAGCTGGCCCGAAGTCATGCTCTGGGAAATCCCGGCGCTGGCCGTGCTGATGGAGCTGCGCGGCCGTGCCGTCCTGGAACACATGGGCCGGTTCGAGCTGCAGGTCCTCTATGCCCGCGCGATGACCCGGCTCTGGGAGAAGGTCGAGCGCCTGCGCGACATCGACGGGCTGCGCATCGCCGACTTCGGCACCCGGCGGCGGCACTCGTTCCTGTGGCAGGACTGGTGCGTGCAGGCGATGCAGGAGGGTCTCGGGTCCAAGTTCGTCGGCACCTCCAACTGCCTGATCGCCATGCGCCGCGAGCTGGAGGCGATCGGCACCAACGCGCACGAGTTGCCGATGGTCTATGCCGCGCTGGCCGAGACCGATGCCGAGCTGGCCGACGCCCCCTACAAGGTGCTGGCCGACTGGCACGAAGAGCACGATGGCAACCTGCGCATCATCCTGCCGGACACTTACGGCACCGCGCAGTTCCTCGCCAAGGCACCGGACTGGCTGGCGAAATGGACCGGCATCCGGATCGATTCCGGCGATCCTGCCGAAGGCGCGGAAACCGCGATCCGCTGGTGGCAGGAGCGCGGCGAGGACCCGCACGAGAAACTGGTGATCTTCTCGGACGGGCTCGACGTGGACGTCATCGCCGACCTGCACGCCCGTTTCACCGGGCGGGTGCGGGTCAGCTTCGGCTGGGGCACGCTCCTGACCAACGATTTCCGCGGTCTCGTGCCGGGCGACGGCCTCGCGCCCTTCTCGCTGGTCTGCAAGGCCGTCAGCGCGAACGGCCGTCCGACCGTCAAGCTGTCCGACAACCCGGAAAAGGCGATGGGCCGCGGCCTCGAGATCGAGCGCTACAAGCGGGTGTTCGGTGTCGGCTCGCAGACGCGGATGGAGGTCGTGGTCTAGGAGCGCCGCCTCCTCACATCCGGGCCAGCAGTCCCGCATGGACCCCCGGCGCGGCGGCCAGCACGCCCGCCACCATGCCGCGTTCGGAGTTGAAGCGCAGCGGGGTGCCGCGGGCCTCGGTCACGGTGGCACCGGCCTCGGCGCAGAGCAGGACGCCCGCGGCGATGTCCCATTCCCAGCTGTCGCGGAAGGTCAGCATCCCGTCGAAGCGGCCCTCGGCCACCAGCGCCATCCGGTAGGCCAGCGAGGGGCGGAAGTGGCGCTGCATCTCGGGCACGCCGCCGGGCCAGTAGACCGGCTCGACATTGGGGCGCGTCGTCAGCATCCGGGGCAGGTCGGTCGTGTCCGCCGCCACCCCGATCGGGGCGCCGTTCAGCGTGGCGCCCTGTCCCCGCGCGGCGGCATAGAGCCGCTCCTTCGCGGGCAGGTAGACGACACCGGCGACCGGCACGCCGTCCTCGACCACCGCCAGCGAATGGGCAAACGCGGTCTCGCCCTTCACGAAGGCCCGGGTCCCGTCGATCGGGTCGACGACGAAGACACGGCGGTGCGAAAGGCGCTCGGCGCCGTCCTCTGTCTCTTCCGACAGCCAGCCGTAATCGGGGCGGGCCGCGCGCAGGGTCTCGCGCAGGTGCCGGTCCACGGCATAGTCGGCCTCGGTCACCGGACCGGCATCGCCTGCCTTTTCCCAGACCTTCGGATCGGCCCGGAAGTAGTGCATCGCGATCTCGCCTGCCTCCCGCGCGGCGCTGGTCAGCAGGTCCAGGTCGGCGTCAGGCCCCGGCAAGGGTCAGCCCCTCGACCAGCAGCGAGGGCACCATACGGCTGGCGTGCGGGCGCGCGTCGTTGGCCGGGCGGATCGTGCGCAGCATCTCGCGCAGGTTGCCCGCGATCGTGCATTCGTTGACGGCATGGACGATCTCGCCGTTCTCGACCCAAAGCCCGCTCGCCCCGCGCGAATAGTCGCCCGTCGTCGCGTTGACCGACGAGCCCATCAGCGAGGTGACCAGCAGCCCGGTCCCCATCTCGCGGATCATCTCGTCGCGGCTCTGGCGGCCCTGTGTCAGCGTCACGTTGGTCACGCTGGGCGAGGGCGGCGCCGAGGGGCCGCGGGCGGCGTTGCCGGTGCTCTCCAGCCCCAGCTTGCGCGCGGTCGCGAGGTCCAGCACCCAGCCGGTCATCACGCCGCCCTGCACGAGGCCGCGCATCTGCGTCGGCAGGCCCTCGGCATCGAACGGCCGCGAGGCGGTGACGCGCGGGCGGTGCGGTTCCTCCAGCAGGGACAGGTCGTCGGGCAGCACCGGTTCGCCCAGCGCATCGCGCAGCCAGGACGCGCCGCGCGCGATGGCGGTGCCGTTGATCGCCGCGAGCAGGTGCCCGATCAGGCTGGAGGCCACCCGCTCGTCATAGAGCACCGGGTAGGCCCCGGTCTTTGGCTGGCGCGGTGCACGGCGCAGCAGGGCGCGCTCGGCGGCGCGGCGGCCGATCTCCTCGGGGTCGGGCAGGTCGGCCTGGAAGACACGGGATTCGCCGCAGTAGTCCCGCTCCATCCCGGCGCCGGTGCCGGTGATCGCCACCACCGACAGCCCCCGGTCGGTGCGGGCATAGCCGGCCGTGAAGCCGTTCGACGCCGCCATCTGGATCCGGCGCGCCGAGTATCCGGCCGAGGCGCTCTGGGTCTGGCTGATCCCCTCGACGGCGAGCGCGGCCGCCTCGGCACGGGCGGCATCCTCCTGCAACTGTGCGGGGTCGGGTTCGGGCGCGGGATCGGCCAGTTCCAGCGCGGCGATATCCCAGTCCCGCGCCAGCTGGTCTGGGTCGGCCAGCCCGGCATAGGGGTCCTCGGGGGCCTCCTTCGCCATGGCCACCGCGCGCTCGGCCATGTCCGCGATGGTCCGCTCCGAGGTGTCCGAGGCCGAGACGCAGGCCTGCCGCCGTCCGACCAGCACCCGCAGCCCGAGGTCGGTGCCTTCCGAGCGCTCGGCCTCCTCCAGCGCGCCCTTGCGCACGCCGATCTGGACCGAGCTTCCGGCAACGGCCAGCGCGTCGGCGGCCTCAGCGCCGGCCTTGCGGGCGGCGGCGAGCAGCGCATCGGTCAGGGCGGCGAGGTCCTGCGGCATCGGGCATCTCCTGTCATCGCGGGGTTGGATCGGACCTAATCCCGCGCTGCCCGTTTGCCAAGCGCCGCCGCGCCCGCCGTGCCGTTACTGCAATTGCAGCCCGTTCGCGATCAGGCCGCCCTGCGGGGTCAGTTCGATCTTCGACACCAGACTGTCCGGCGTCGGCCCGGGCCGCGCCATCATGCCCATCATCATCCGGGCCCCCATCACGTCTTCGGGCGTCAGGATCCCGATGGCCGTCAGGTTCTGCAGCAGCGCATCCGCCCCGCTGAGTGCGAGGTCGAGCACGCCGACCAGCTTGGGCGCGTCCGGAATGAACCCGGTCGCCGCGTTGTCCACCGTGAACGTGCCGCTGCCGGTCAGTTCCGCGCCCAGCGCCGAGAGCGTCAGCGCATCGATCGAGACCTCGGTGAACTCGCCCGGCACGTCATTGCCCATCGCCTGCTCGTCGTAGAGGTCGGCGAAGAGGCGCAGCTTGCCCGACAGGTCGACCAGCAGGGTGGCCGGGTCGCGCGGCAGGATCTCGCCCGGATCGAACATGTTCCAGACCCCGTTCGACACGGTCAGCGCCGTCGCCTCGACCCGCAGGCGGGCGTCGCCGGGCACGTCGGAGGCGGTCATCGGCATCGTCAGGTCGAAGCCCAGCGCATCGGCGGAGGTTTCCACCGGGAAGGGCAGGTCGGGCACCAGCGCCCGCAGATCCTGTCCGAGCACCCGCATCGAGTAGGTCAGGCCCCCTGGCCCGATCCCGACCGACAGCAGGCCGCCGGTCGTCGAGCCGTCGATCTGCACGGTCTCGCCCGGCTCGGTCACCGTCATCGAGTAGGCGCTGCCGCCGTGGGTGATCTCGGCCAGCGAGGCGACGGACGATTCGAACAGGACCGCCGGGTCGTCCATCTGGGCATAGACCCCCGACGGGCCGAGGCTTTCGCTCTCCAGTCCGGACACCTGATAGCTCAGGTCGAAGGCGGTCTCGGCGTCGGTGCCGCGCAGGAGCATCTCGACCGCGTCCACCGACGAGACCGAGCGCGCGGTGCCCTCGGCCGCGTCGAAGACGTAGCGCGACGAGATGCCGTTGGCCGTCAGGCTGACCTCGGGCAGGGTGTCGGGCGCGTCGCGGACGTCGAGCGCGTCGAGCACCATCGTCATCCGGTCCGCGTCGTAGTCGTAGCTGCGCGTCTCGGGCGTGCCGCCCGCGATCAGCGCCAGCCCCTCGTGGCTGACGAGGAAGCCGACCGACTCGCCGTCGCCGGTGTTGTCGATCCGCACGACGATGTCGCGGCCGAACGCGATGTCCACCGTGCCGTCGGGCAGGCCGGTCAGCCGGGTTTCGGGGCTGAGCGCGCGGAGCTTGCC
>JAUHZL010000211.1 GCA_030425945.1 Alphaproteobacteria bacterium
CGAGTTTCTTCGGCGTGTAGCCATCCATCACCAGCGACGTCGCCCGCCCGATCGCCGCCCCGGCCCAGGCCGCGCCGACCATCGCGTAGGCGACCGGCGTGCCGATCAGCAGCGCGCCGAGGCCAAGTCCGACGAACAGCGCCCCGGAGGCCGCGCGCACCTCGGAGAAGCTCATCGTGCTCGGTCCCGGGGTCATGTCCAGCACGTCCATGGTGTAGCGCGGGGCGAGCCATCCGATGGCCCCCAGCAGGATGGACAGCAGGGCGATGGCGGGATTGACGAACTCGAGCATGACGGCCTCCGGATGTTTTGAACCGGTTACGCGACATGTCGGGCGTCAGATCACTCTGACAGTCGCCGCCGCACCATCCGCGTCCGTCCCTCCGGGGGCCGGAACGGAAAACGGCCCGGGCATCGCGCCCGGGCCGTCCTTGATCCCAGCGGTCAGGTCAGGCTCAGAAGCCGGCCTTGACCCGCTCGAAGGCTTCGTTCTGCTTCTCGCGCTGTTCGTTCGACATCGGCAGCTGGGCCAGCACCGGCACCGAGATCTGCCCGAGGCCCGACGCCACGAGGGCTTCCTCGCCCTTGGCGGCCATCGCGGTCGCGTTGGCCTGACCGTACCCCGCGTCGAGCAGGGCGTCGGTCGAGGACGGGTCGAGCATCGCGTTCAGGAAGTCGTAGGCCTCGTCCTCGCTGCCCTCGCCGTCCTTCAGATTGACGTAGCCGCAGAGCCACAGCGACGAGCCCTCGGTGGTCTCGCGCTGGAAGCCGATCGGGAAGCCCTCCTCGACCATGGTCGGCAGGGTTTCGTTCCACGCCCAGCTCACCAGAACTTCCCCTGAGGCCAGCAGTTGCGCCAGCTCGGCCGGGTCGGTCCAGTAGGTCCGCATGTTGCCATGCGCCTGGCGCAGCCAGTCGACCGCCGCGTCGAACTGGGCGTCGGTGGCGTTGGTCCAGTCGGTGGTGCCGGTCGCGAGGTAGGCCAGCGCGAAGGCGTCGTCGACGTTGTCCGGAATGGTCATCCGGCCGGCATAGGCCGGGTTCAGGAACACGTTCAGCGAAGCCACGTCTTCGGCCGGGACCTGCTCGGCGTTATAGGCGATGGCGGTCGAGCCGAAGTCGGTCGGGATGAAGTAGACGTTCGCCGCGCCCGCGGTGATGTCCTGGCCGACGAGGTTGCGGTCCAGGTCGTCGAAGGCGGTGATCTTGGTGGTGTCCCAGGCTTCGAGGATGCCGGACTCGACCCACTTCGTCACCGACCCGGCGCAGACGTGGCTGACGTCGGCGCGGAAGCCGGAGATCAGCTTCTGGAACGCCTCGTCCTCGTCGCCGAAGAAGGCGAAGTCGGGCGAGCGGCCGTGCTTCTCGGTGAAGGTGGTGTGGAAGGCCGGGTCCTCGAAACCGGAGTAGTCGAAGACGAGCAGATCGGCCTGCGCTGAGGCGGGCACAACCAGCAGGGCGGCGGCCCCGAGCAGGTGGGTGCGGATGGTCATGGGCGTCTCTCCTGTTGGACGGAGGGTGAAATGACGGGGGCAGGGGTGCTGCCCGCGTGGGACGCTAGCACATGTGCGCGCCGCCACAAGACCGGCAGCCCCGACATATTTCCTGCCGCCGCGGGCTTGCAGAGGGCGCTGCCATCGGGGACGGTGCGCCCGGTAGACGGAAGACAGAGGGAGAACGCCGATGCGCGCGGTCGTGGTGCGGAAGGACGAGGACGGCAAGACCCATGCCGCGGTGGAAGAGATCGCCGAGAGCGACCTGCCCGCGGGCGACGTGACGGTCGCGGTCGAGTACTCGACGCTGAACTACAAGGACGGGCTGTGCCTCGGACCGGGCGGCGGCCTCGTGCGCAGCTATCCGCATGTGCCGGGGATCGACTTCGCCGGAACCGTGACCGCCTCCGACGACCCGCGCTACGCGCAGGGCGACCGCGTCGTGCTGACCGGCTGGCGCGTCGGCGAGGTCTGGTGGGGCGGCTATGCCGAGATGGCGCGCGTCAAGGCCGACTGGCTGGTCCCGCTGCCGGACGCGATCTCGACCCGCGCCGCGATGGCGGTGGGCACCGCGGGCTTCACGGCGATGCTGGCGATCATGGCGCTCGAGGATCACGGTCTTGCCCCCGGGACGGGCGAGGTGCTCGTGACCGGGGCCGCGGGCGGCGTCGGCTCGGTCGCCACCGCGATCCTCGCGGCCAAGGGCTATGACGTGGCCGCCGTCACCGGGCGCCCCGAGACGGAAGCCTACCTGCGCGGCCTCGGGGCCACCCGGATCGTGCCGCGCGAAGAGATTGCCGAGACGGTCAAAAGGCCCTTGGAATCAGAGAGTTGGGCAGGCTGCGTCGATGCGGTGGGCGGCCCGATGCTGGCCCGGGTTCTGGGCCAGATGAAATACGGCGGGTCGGTCGCGGCGGTGGGCCTCGCCGGGGGTGCGGGTCTGCCCGCCACGGTGATCCCGTTCCTGCTGCGCGGGGTGAACCTGCTGGGCATCGACTCGGTGATGCGGCCCTACGAGGACCGCGTGCGGGCCTGGGACGCGATCGCGGCGCACCTGCCGATGGAGAAGCTCGAGGCGATGATCCGTCCCGCCGGTCTGGCCGATCTTCCCGAGCTCGGGGCCGCGATCCTGAAGGGGCAGGTGCAGGGGCGCGTGGTGGTCGATGTTCGTGCGTAAATATAGGACGGTGTGTTGTGTTTCGGGGGCAAGTGCATGAAAACGCTGGATCTTGATTACGTGCGATCGCAGTTCCCGGCCTTCGCACAGCCCAGCCTCGACGGCTGGGCGTTCTTCGAGAACGCGGGCGGCTCCTATCCCTGCCGCCAGGTGGTCGACCGACTGCACCGGTTCTACACCGAGCGGAAAGTTCAGCCCTATGCGCCCTATCCGGCCTCCGAGGCCGCCGGGGCGGAGATGGACGAGGCCCGCACGCGCCTCGCGGCCCTGCTGGGGGTTGCGCGCAACGAGCTGTCCTTCGGCCCCTCGACGACGCAGAACACCTATGTTCTCGCGCAGGCGTTTCGCCGGTTCCTCGAGCCCGGCGATGTCATCGTCGTCACCAATCAGGACCACGAGGCGAACTCGGGGCCGTGGCGGCGCCTCGGCGACGAAGGCTTCGTGATCCGCGAATGGCAGGTCGATCCGGAGACCGGTCATCTCGACCTCGACGCGCTCGACGACCTGCTGGACGAGCGGGTGCGCCTCGTGTGTTTTCCCCATTGTTCCAACGTCGTGGGCGAGATCAACCCGGTTGCGGAGATCTGCGCGCGCGCCCAGCTGGCCGGGGCCTTCACCTGCGTCGACGGGGTCTCTTATGCGCCGCATGGCCTGCCGGACGTGGGCGCGCTCGGGGCGGATATCTACCTGTTCTCGACCTACAAGACCTACGGCCCGCATCAGGGCGCCATGGTGATCCGGCGGGCGCTGGGGGAAGTCCTGCCGAATCAGGGGCATCACTTCAACGGGGACGTCCTCTACAAGCGCTTCACCCCGGCCGGTCCCGACCATGCGCAGGTGGCCGCCTGCGCCGGAATCGCGGACTACTTTGACGATCTTTCTCGGCATCACGGTCTGAATACTGTACATGAGTGTCACGATCTGATCCGGGCACAGGAAATCTCGCTGCTTCAGCCGCTGTTGGATGCGGTTTCCGCCCGAAACGATGTTCGGCTGTTGGGACCGAAGGAGGCTACGGTGCGCGCGCCGACCGTCGCGCTCGACCTCGGCCGACCGGCGGAACCGGTGGCGGCCGCGCTCGCGCAGCACCGGATCATGGCGGGCGGTGGCGACTTCTACGCCGGGCGCCCGCTGTCCGCGATGGGCGTCGATCCGGATCAGGGGGTCCTGCGGCTGAGCTTCGTCCATTATACTGCGCCGGACGAGATCGCCCGGGTCATCGACGCGCTGGATGCCGTACTGAAGGACTGGACTTCGTGACAGTCGGCCTAGGTCGCGCCGGGACGCATACCAGGAGATGCCCGTGGCACCGACACTCTATTGGGTCCGGCGGGACTTCCGCCTGACCGACAACCCGGCCTTGCACCACGCCCTGTCCGGCGACGGGCCGGTGATCCCGGTCTTCCTGGTCGATGAAGTGGTCGAGGCCCTGGGCGCTGCTCCGAAATGGCGCATGGGTCTTGCCTCGGCCTGTTTTGACAAGGCGCTGCGCGACAAGGGATCCCGGCTGGTCGTGCGCAAGGGCAGGGCGCTCGACGCGCTTCGGTCCCTCATTGCCGAGACGGGCGCGACCCGGGTCATCTGGCAGCGGGCCTATACCGCCGACCAGATCGAGCGGGACAAATCCGTGAAGGCGGGCCTGCTATCCGACGGCGTCCAAGCCGAATCCGTGCAAGGGCATCTATTATTCGAGCCTTGGACGGTCGAGACGGGCACCGGTGGCTTCTACAAGGTCTACACGCCTTTCTGGAAAGCTGTCGCCGGGCGCAGTGTTGACGCGCCGCGTCCCGTGCCGGGGGATTTGAAAGCCCCCGAGACCTGGCCCGACAGCCTCGACCCGGAGGCGCTGGATCTCGGTCGCGCTATGAACCGCGGCGCCGACATCGTGCGGCCGCATCTGGCAGTGGGCGAGGCGGCGGCGCTCGACCGTCTCGACCGGTTTCTCGAAACCCGGATCGGGGACTATGATCGCACGCGGGACCTGCCCGGCGAGATCGGAACGTCGCGCCTGTCCGAGAACCTCGCCTATGGCGAAATCGGGCCGCGTCGGGTCTGGGCTGCCGCGCAGCGCGCACTGGAGGAGGGGAAGCGCGGGGCAGAAACCTTCCTCAAGGAACTGGTCTGGCGCGAGTTCGCCTATCACCTGTCCTACCACACGCCGCATATCGCCGAGCGGAACTGGCGCCCGGAATGGGACGGGTTTCCGTGGCAAGATGACAACGAACATGCCGAAGCCTGGCGCCGCGGCCGCACCGGGGTCCGGTTCATCGACGCCGGGATGCGCGAGCTTTATGTCACCGGCACGATGCACAACCGCGCGCGCATGATCGTGGCGAGCTATCTGACCAAACACCTGCTGACCGACTGGCGGGTCGGGCTTTCGTGGTTCGAGCAGTGTCTCGTCGACTGGGATCCCGCGTCGAACGCGATGGGCTGGCAATGGGCCGCCGGGTCCGGACCCGATGCCGCGCCGTATTTCCGGATCTTCAACCCGGACACGCAGCTCGAAAAGTTCGACAAGTCAGGGGCTTACGTCAAAGCCTACCTGGCCGAAGGGCAGCCGCGCCCGTCGGAAACGGCGTTGAGCTTCTTCGAGGCCTGCCCGCGGTCCTGGGCCATGGCGCCGTCCGATCGCTATCCCCAACCCGTCGTGCCGCTGGATCGAGGTCGCGCGCGGGCACTTGACGCCTATGCCGCGCATCGCGACCGGTGATCCGTCGAGGCGGCCAAGCCGTAAACCCTTGTGACATGGCAAAAGCGCTTGCCCGACGGGCCACGGTCCTGTCACATAACACGAAAATTCAGGGACATGTGGATGACGATCCTTACCAGTACCGACGGTCAAAGCAATCTGCCGCGCTATTTCTCGCGTGCCTTCGATATCGCGCGTCGGTTGAATACCGGACGGTTGGACATGGTTTTGCCGGACGGGCGCAGGTTCCG
>JAUHZL010000212.1 GCA_030425945.1 Alphaproteobacteria bacterium
GTCGAACGCGGACCCGAGGGCGCCGGGATCGGCGGTGTGCGGCGCGGCCTCCATCGCGGCGGCGAGACGGGCCAGCGCCGAGAAGCCGAGGTTGCCCGCCGCGCCCCGGAGCCGGTGCAGCGCGGGGCCGGGGTCGCCGTCAGGGAAGGTCGCGAGGCCCTCGGCGCATTCGGCGAGGAAGAGATCGGCGATCTCGAGGAAGTCCTGCGGCCCGACCTCGGTCCGAAGCTCGGCAATCCTGTCCCAGTCGAGCATGGTGCCCTCCCCGATCGGCATGGGCCGGGGATAGCCGCCGCTCCTTTACAGCTTCTTAAGGCGCAGACGCCTAGGGTGCCGCGGGAGAGTGCGTGTCATGAGTCCATCGCCCCATCCGTGCGACGATCCGCAGGCCGGTCCCGGCGTGGTCCGGCGTGTCCTCGTCGTCGATGACAGCCTGGCCCAGCGCCGGGCGCTGGCGCGGATGCTGGAGCGGCGCGGCTACGAGGTGCTGGAGGCCGCCTGCGGCACCGACGCGCTGGCGCTGCTGGACCGCGACTCCGTCGACATGGTGATCAGCGACTGGATGATGCCGGGCCTGTCGGGGCCGGACCTCGTGGCCGCGCTGCGCCGGCGTCCGGAGGGCGAGTCTCTCTATGTCGTGCTGCTGACGGCGAAACACGGCGAGGACGAGATCGCGCAGGGTCTTGGTGCGGGGGCGGACGATTTCCTGGTGAAGCCGGTCTCGGGGACCGAACTGCACGCCCGCATCCGGGCCGCCGAGCGGATGCTGGGGATGCAGCGGCGCCTGAGCGCGTCGAATGCCGACCTGAGCCGCACGCTGGGCGAGTTGCGCGGCCTCTACGGGGCGCTGGAACGCGACATGCTGGAGGCGCGCGCCCTGCAACGCTCGCTGATCCGGCCGCGCCATGCCGAGATCGGGCCCGCCGCCATCGCGCTGGACATGCAGGCCTGCGGGCATGTCGGCGGCGATCTCGTGGGGTTCTTCCGGGTGTCCGAGCGGGAGCTGGGCCTCTATGCGCTCGACGTCTCGGGGCACGGCATGGGCTCGGCGCTGATGACGGCGCGGCTGGCCGGGTCGCTGAGCGGGTCGGACGCCACGCGCAACGTGGCGGTGGGCGTCGGTCCGGACGGCACGCCGGTCGCGCGCGACCCGGCCGCGGTGGTGGCCGAGATGAACCGGGCGATTCTCGGCGAACTGGCGACCGAGCTTTACCTGACGATCTGCCTGTGCGTGCTCGACCTCGGGACGGGGCGGCTGCGGCTGGTGCAGGCCGGGCATCCCCATCCGCTGGTGCTGTCCCCGGACGGCGGCATCCGGGCGCTGGGCAGCGGCGGGCCGCCGGTCGGGCTGCTGGCGGGGATGAGCTATGTCACCTGCGAGGATATGCTCAGCCCCGGCGACCGGCTGATCCTGATGTCGGACGGGATCACCGAGGCGCAGCGCGGCGATGGCACGGTGTTCGAGGAGGCGGCGCTGGGCGCGGCGCTGCGGGCGTCGGGCGCGCGTCCGGTGCGGGCCGCGGTTCCCGCGCTGCTGGCGGCGCTGGCGGTGTTCACCGGCCGCGCGCGACAGGAGGACGACGTGTCGGTCCTGATGCTCGACTATGCGCCCGGCGGGCACGCGGCCTGAGCGGGGCTGCCGGTCAATCCCCCGGGCGCCCGCGGTGCTGCTGCGCGATCCAGGCGGCGGCGAAGGCGCGGTCGCCCGCGTTGCCGAGCAGGTCGGCGGCCTCGGCCAGCGGGGTCCAGATGGCGGTATGGCCGGCCTCGGTCGGCGGGCCGAGGCGGCGACCCGGCCGGGCGAGGTAGATCGTGCAGAGCTTCTCGGCCCAGAGGTCGTATTCCGGCATGTAGGTGAACCGGCGGAACGCGCCGAGCCGCCGCTCGATCGCGATGGTCCAGCCGGTTTCCTCGCGCACTTCGCGGTGCAGCGCGGGCAGAGGATGCTCGCCGGGGTCAATGCCGCCGCCGGGCAATTGCAGTTCGGGTCCGGGATCGTCCTGCAGCGTCAGGAGCGCGTCGTCGCCCTGCACGATCAGGGCATAGACACCGGGCCGCAGGCGGTAGCTGCGCGCGGGATCGACCGGGTCGCCGTATCTGCGGATCATGCGGATCATCCGGTCCGGCTTGGACCGCCCCTGCAACTTGCCTATATGGCGAGGCGTAAGCGATTTTCGCGCCGACCTGAACCCCGGACCTTGTGATGACCCTCGTATCTCGGATCGCCTGGGACGATACCGTCCTGCCCTTTCAACTCGACCGTTCGGACATCCGCGGCCGGGTGATCCGGCTGGACGGGACGCTCGACCGCATCCTCGCGCAGCACGACTACCCCGCCGTCATCGAATCGCTGGTGGCGGAAGCGACGCTGCTGACCGCGCTGATCGGCCAGACCATCAAGCTGCGCTGGAAGCTGTCGCTGCAGATCCGCGGCGACGGGCCGGTGCGCCTGATCGCGACGGATTACTACGCGCCGAGCGGCGACGGCCTGCCCGGGCGCATCCGCGCCTATGCGAGCTACGACGCCGAGGCGCTGCCGCCGGTCGGCAAGCCGTTCGACATGCTGGGCAAGGGGTATTTCGCGATCCTGATCGACCAGGGCGAGGGCATGGTGCCCTACCAAGGCATCACGCCCCTGGCCGGGGCCACGTTGGCGCAATGCGCGGAAACCTATTTCGCGCAGTCCGAGCAGTTGCCGACGCGGTTCTCGCTGTCCTTCGGGACCGAGCGCGACGAGACCGGCGCCGATCACTGGCGCGCGGGCGCCGTGATGATGCAGGTGATGCCCAAGGCCTCGCCCTTCGCGGCCAGCGAGGGCACCGGCGAAGGCGGCCTGCTGAAGCCCGACGACATCCTCGACGGGGACGAGGGCGAGAACTGGAACCGCGCGAACCACCTGCTGAACACGGTCGAGGACCGCGAGCTGGTGGGGCCGGACGTCTCGCCGACCGAGCTTCTGGTGCGCCTGTTCCACGAGGAGAAGCCGCGCGTCTTCGATCCGCAGCCGGTCAACTTCGGCTGCACCTGCTCGGTCGAGCGGGTGCGGGACAGCCTGTCGATCTACTCGGCCAAGGACATCGGCCACATGACGACGGACGACGGGATCGTCACGGCGGACTGCCAGTTCTGCGGCGCGCATTACGAGCTGGACCCGGCGACGCTGGGGTTCGAGGCGACCGAGACGCCCGAGGGGCGGTCCCGTGACGGCGATTGATCCCATCGACCGGCTGTCGCTGGCGCTGGCCGCCGCAGGGCGCCCGAGTTCGGACTTCGACCTGAACCCGGACGTGGTCCTGCCCGAGACCCGCGTGCTGCGACCCGCCGCCGTGCTGGTCGCGGTCGAGGGCGACCGGCTGATCCTGACCAAGCGCTCGTCCCGGCTGAAGCACCACCCGGGCCAGATCGCCTTTCCGGGCGGCAAACTGGACCCGGGCGACGTGGATGCGACCGCCGCCGCGCTGCGCGAGGCGTGGGAGGAGGTCGGCCTTCCCCCCGACGCGGTCGAGGTGCTGGGCGCCCTGCCCGGCCACGAGACGGTCACCGGCTTCGCGATGACGCCGATCCTCGCGCGGGTCACGCGGCCCTTCACGGCGGTGCCCGAGGCGGGCGAGGTCGACGAGGTGTTCCGGGTGCCGCTGGCGCATGTCACCGATCCGGCGAACTTCCTGATCGAGGGGCGGCGCTGGCGCGGCCAGTGGCGGCGCTACTACGCGGTGCCCTATGGCCCGTACTACATCTGGGGCGCGACGGCGCGGATCCTGCGCGGTCTGGCCGAGGCGATGACCCCCTGATGCGGGTGGATCCGGCGCTGTTCGCGGCGGGCGATCCCGTGCTGCGGATGCTGGCCGGGGCCGGGCACCGGGCCTTCGTCGTGGGCGGCCCGGTGCGCAACGCGCTCCTGGGCGTCGCGGTGTCGGACGTGGACATCGCCACCGATGCGCGGCCCGAGCGGGTGATGGCGCTGGCCGAGGCGGCGGGCCTGCGCGCGGTGCCGACGGGCCTCGAGCATGGCACGGTGACGGTGGTCAGCGACGGTGCGGGCGTCGAGGTCACGACCTTCCGGCGCGATGTCGAGACCGACGGACGGCGGGCGGTCGTCGCCTTCTCGGACCGGATCGAGGAGGATGCCGCGCGGCGCGATTTCACCATGAACGCGCTCTATGCCGATGCCGGGGGGCAGGTGTTCGACCCGCTGGGGGGCTTGCCCGACCTGCTGGCCCGGCGCGTGCGCTTCATCGGCGCGGCCGCCGACCGGCTGCGCGAGGACTACCTGCGCGCGCTGCGCTTCTTCCGGTTCCATGCCTGGTACGGCGACCCCGAGGGCGGGATCGACGCCGACGGGCTGGCGGCCTGCGCGGCCCATGCCGAGGGCGTCGAAGGGCTGTCGCGCGAACGGGTCGGGCGCGAGATGCTGAAGCTGCTGGCGGCCCCCGATCCCGCGCCCGCCGTGGCGGCGATGGCGGCGAGCGGCATCCTGTCCCGCGTCCTGCCCGGGGCGGCGCCCGACCTGCTGCCGGTGCTGGTGCACCTGGAAGCCGGGCGCGCGACACCGGACGGGCTGCGGCGGCTGGCGGTGCTGGGCGGCACCGAGGTCGCCGAGCGGCTGCGGCTGTCGAAGGCCGAAGCGCGCACGCTGGACGACCTGCGCCGCGACCTGACCCCCGGCGAAGCGGGCTACCGGCTGGGGGCCGCGCGGGGGCGCGACCATGTCCTGCTGCGCGCCGCGGCACTGGGCGAGGCCGACCCGGACCCTGCGCTGGCGCAGGCGGCCCTGGGCGCGGCGGCGGTCTTTCCGCTGAAGGCGGCGGACCTGACCGGGCTTGAGGGACCCGCGCTGGGCGCGGCGCTGAAGGCGGCGGAGGCGCGCTGGATCGCGTCGGGCTTCACGCTGGACAAGGCCGCGTTGCTGCACCCGCGCGATTGACAATCGCCGCGAAACCGGGCGCTTGCGCGCCATGGTGTTCGATCCGCTCTATGCCTTCGTCTTTGCCGGGCTGTTTTCGCCCGGTCCCAATGTCATCCTGCTGACGGCCAGCGGCGCGCGGTTCGGGTTCCGGCGCACCCTGCCGCATGTGCTGGGCGTGGCGGCCGGGGTCGGCGTGACCTCGGGCCTGACGGCGCTGGGCATGGGGGCGCTGCTGCTGACCCTGCCGGGGCTGACGCTGGGGCTGAAGCTGGCGGCAGCGGGCTGGATCCTGTGGATGGCGTGGAAGCTGCTGACGGCGGCGCGCGCGGCGCGGCGCGAGGCGGGGGACACCCCCTGGACCTTCCTGCAGGCGGTGCTGTTCCAGTGGGTGAACCCGAAGGTCTGGGCGATCGCGCTGGCAGCCTCGGTCGGGTATTCCGCCGGTCTGCCGCCCCTGCAGGAGGCCGCGCGGCTGGCCAGCGCCTTTTCCGGCATCAACCTCTTCGTCTGCCTGTTCTGGAGCTTCGCGGGCTCGCTGCTGACCTACCTTCTGACCTCGGACCGGGCTTGGAGCCTGTTCAACGGGGCGATGGCGGCGCTGCTGGCGGGATCGGCGATCATGGTTTTCCTGTGATCTGCAGGCTATATGCCGGGCAGGACAGGAGCCGCCATG
>JAUHZL010000213.1 GCA_030425945.1 Alphaproteobacteria bacterium
GCGCGGCGCTGGCCTGCCTCGCGCTGAACCGGCTGGCGGACGGGCTCGACGGGGCGGTGGCGCGGCTGAGCGGGCCGACCGACCGGGGCGCGTTCCTCGACATCGCGCTCGACTTCGTGTTCTACGGGCTCTTCCCGCTGGGCTTCGCGCTGGCCGACCCGGCCGCCAATGCCCTGCCCGCCGCCGTGCTGATCGCGGCCTTCGTCGGCACCGGCTCGTCCTTCCTCGCCTTCGCCAGCATCGCCGCCCAGCGCGGGCTGAGCGCCGCGGACTACCCGGCGAAGGGCCTCTACTACCTCGGCGGGCTGACCGAGGGCTTCGAGACGATCGCGCTCTTCGTGCTGATGTGCCTCTTTCCCGGCGCCTTCCCGGTGCTGGCCTGGCTCTTTGCCGCCGCCTGCGCGGTGACCACGCTGACCCGCTGGCACCAGGGCTGGCAGGTCTTCGCCCCTGACCGCTGACCCCTGACATCCGACGACCCGACCCCGCCCCGACCCCGACAGATGGAGACCCCATGCGACAG
Source organism: Alphaproteobacteria bacterium (assembly GCA_030425945.1). GTDB lineage: Bacteria > Pseudomonadota > Alphaproteobacteria > Rhodobacterales > Rhodobacteraceae > Dinoroseobacter. The sequence continues at coordinate 524 of JAUHZL010000213.1, forward strand.
ACGCTTCTTGCCCTTGCGGCCCTCGCCCTCGCCCCTGCCCCGGCGCTTGCCGACTGGCAGGACACCCTCGACGCCGCGCGCGGCCAGACGGTCTATTTCAACGCCTGGGGCGGGGATCCGCGCACCAACGATTTCCTCGCCTGGGTCAGCGAACAGACCGAGGCGCTCTACGGCGTCACCGTCTCCCACGTGAAGCTGACCGACACCGCCGAGGCCGTGACCCGGGTGATCTCGGAACGCGCCGCGGGCGTGACCGAGGGCGGGTCGGTGGACCTGATCTGGATCAACGGGCCGAATTTCCTTGCGATGAAGGAGCAGGACCTGCTGCACGGGCCCTTCGTCGCGGACCTGCCGAACGCGCGCTACCTCGACCTGTCCGACACCAGCGCCGCCAGCGTCGACTTCACCGTGCCGGTCGAGGGCATGGAGAGCCCGTGGCGGCTGGCGAAGTTCGTCTTCTTCCACGACAGCGCCCGCGTCGCGGCCCCGCCCGCCAGCATGGCCGCGATGGTGGACTGGGCGGCCGCCAACCCGGGGCGGCTGACACACCCGGCACCGTCGAACTTCATGGGGGCGACCTTCCTGAAACAGGCGCTGGTCGAACTCGCCCCCGATCCGGCGGTGTTGCAGGCCCCGGTAACCGACGACGCCTTCGCCGCCACCGTGGCGCCGCTCTGGGACTGGTACGACGCGCTGCGCCCGAACCTGTGGCGCGGTGGCGCGACCTACCCGGAGAACGAGTCGGTGCAGATGCAGTTGCTGAACGACGGCGAGGTCGACATCGCGATGGCCTTCGACCCGGCGGCGGCGGCGGCGGGCATCGCGCGCGGCACCCTGCCCGAGAGCACCCGGGTCTTCGTCCCGGAGGGCGGCACCATCGGCAACATCTCCTTCGTGGCGATCCCGTTCAACGCGGCGCACCGCGCAGGCGCCGAGGTGGTGGCGAACTTCCTCCTCGACCCGGCGACGCAGGCGCACATGCAGAACATCGAGGTGCTGGGCTCCTTCTCGGTCCTTGACCCCGCGACCCTCGACGCCGACGCGCAGGCGGCCTTCGACGCCCTGCCCACGTCGCCCGCGCTGCCGTCGCTGGCCGACCTCGGCCCGACGCTGCTCGAGCCGCACCCGTCGTGGATGACGCGCCTGACCGAGGCCTGGGCGGTGCGCTACGTCGAATGAGATCGGACGGGCGTCTCCTGCGCGGGGCCGTGCTGGCGGCGGTGGGGGCCGGGCTGCTGGCCCCCATTGCCCTCGGCCTCTGGGAGACGCTGCGCCCGGCCTTCGGCGTCTTGCCCGCGCTCGGGCGCACCGTGTGGTCGCTGGAGCCCTGGGCCGAGCTTGCGGCCTTGCCGGGGGTGCGCACCAGCCTGATGCTGACGCTCTGGACCGGGATCGGCTCGACCGTCCTGTCGTTGCTGCTGGCCCTCGGGGCCGCGGCCGCGCTGCATGACCGGATCGGCGGCGGGCGCGGCGGGCGCTGGCTGACCCCGTTCCTCGCCATTCCGCACGCGGCGATGGCGGTGGGCCTCGCCTTCGTGCTGGCCCCCTCCGGCTGGCTGGCGCGCCTGCTGGCCGAACCGCTGGGCTGGACCCGCCCGCCCGATCTCGCCAGCGTCAACGACCCGTGGGGCCTGGCGCTGATGATCGGGCTGATGATCAAGGAAATCCCGTTCCTGCTGCTGGTCATCCTCGCGGGCCTCGGCCAGCTTCCGGTCCGCCGCCACATGGCGATGGGCCGGGCGCTGGGCTACGGGCGGGGGATCGTCTGGATCAAGGTGATCGTGCCGCAACTCTGGCCGCTGATCCGGCTGCCGGTGTGGGTGGTGCTGTCCTATGCCCTGTCGAACGTGGACATGGCGCTGGTGCTCGGCCCTTCGACCCCGCCGGTGCTGGCGGTGGCGGTCATGCGCTGGTTCACCGACCCCGATCTCGCGATGCTGCTGCCCGCCTCGGCGGGGGCGATCCTGCAGGCGGGCGTCGTGCTGGCGGGCGTGGCGCTGTTCGGGGCGGCAGAGCTTGCGGCGGCGCGGCTGGGGCGCTGTTGGCTGCGGCGCGGCGGGCGCGGGCTGAGCTTCGAGCCGGGACTGCTGCTGGCGCGCGGCCTCGTGCTGGCGCTGCTCGCCACCGGGGCGCTGGCGATGCTGTCGCTGGCGGTCTGGTCGGTCGCGTGGCGCTGGTCCTTCCCGCACGTGCTGCCGGAAAGCTGGTCGGCGAAACCCTGGCAGATGGCCGAACGCGGCTGGCGCGAGGCGCTCGGCAACACGCTCGTGCTGGCGGCCGCCTCGGTCGCGGTGTCGCTGGCACTGGCCGTCGCGTGGCTGGAGGGCGAGGACCGCGCCCGGCGCGGGCGCGCGGGCTGGGCGGAGGCGCTGATCTACCTGCCGCTGCTCCTGCCGCAGATCGGGTTCCTCTACGGGCTGAACGTGGTCTTCCTGCGGCTGGGCGTCGGCGGCACCACGCTGGCGGTGATCTGGGCGCAGGCGCTCTTCGTCTTTCCCTACGTGATGATCACGCTGTCGGACCCGTGGCGCGCGCTCGATCCGCGCCTCGTGAACGCGGCGGCGGCGCTCGGGGCCTCGCCGCTGCGACGGCTCTGGGCGGTCAAGCTGCCGGTGCTCCTGCGCCCGATCGCCACCGCGGCGGCGATCGGGGTCGCGGTGTCGGTGGCGCAGTACCTGCCCACCCTCTTCATGGGGGCAGGCCGGGTGCCGACGCTGACCACCGAGGCGGTCACCCTGTCCTCGGGCGCGGACCGGCGCATCGTCGGGGTCTATGCCACGTTGCAGGCCGCCCTGCCCTTCGCGGCCTACGGGCTGGCTTTCCTGGTCCCCGCCCTGCTGCACCGCAACCGCGCCGACCTGAGGGGAACCGCATGAGCCTGCGACTGGACGCGCTCGAGATCGTCGGGCCGGGGGGCGCGCTCTTCCCGCCGCTGTCGCTGGAGGTTGCGCGCGGCACGGTGGTCACCGTCATGGGGCCGTCCGGGGTGGGCAAGTCGACGCTGCTCGACGCCATCGGCGGCCATCTCGCCCACGGCTTCCGGGCGCGCGGGCGCGTCGTGCTGAACGGGCGCGATATGACGGGGATCGCGCCCGAGCGGCGGCGGATCGGGCTGATGTTCCAGGACGCGCTGCTCTTTCCGCACCTGAGCGTCGGCGACAACCTCGCCTTCGGCCTGCCGCCCTCGGTCCGGGGCCGGGCGGCGCGGGCCGCACGGGTCGACCGGGCGCTGGAGGACGCGGGGCTTTCAGGGTTCGGCGACCGCGATCCCGCGTCGCTGTCGGGCGGGCAGCGGGCGCGGGCGGCGCTGATGCGCACCCTCCTAGCCGCCCCGGACGCCTTGCTGCTGGACGAGCCGTTCTCGAAGCTCGACGCCGGTTTGCGGGACGAGTTGCGCAGCTTCACCCGCAGCCATGTCGAGACGGCCCGCATCCCGGCCCTGCTGGTCACCCACGACCCCGACGACGCCGCCGCGATGGGCGGCGGCGTGGTGCAGCTCGGCGCCTGACCCGGTCAGATCAAGAGGCGGCGCGGATCGGCCAGAAGCCCGGCGTAGTGGGTCAGGAAGCGCGCGGCATCCGCCCCGTTGATGACCCGGTGGTCATAGGTCAGGTCCAGCGGCACCATCGGCTTCGGCTGGAAGGCCGCGCCGTCCCAGACCGGCTTCATCGCCGTGCGGGTCAGGCCGAGGATCGCCACCTCGGGCGGGTTCACGATGGGGGTGAAGGCGGTGCCGCCCAGCCCGCCGAGGTTCGAGATCGACATCGACGCGCCGCCCATCTCGTCCGCGCCGAGCTTGCGCGCCTGCGCCCGCCCGGCGAGATCGGCAAGCTGGCCCGCGATGGCCCAGAGGCCCAGCCGGTCGGCATTGCGGATCACCGGCACCACGAGGCCGTAGGACGTGTCCACGGCGATCCCGATATGGACGTAGTCCTTCAGGATCAGCGTTTCGCCGTCCGCGCTGAGCGAGGCGTTGAACTTCGGGAAGGCGCGCAGGGTGCGGGCCAGCGCCACGACGTGGAAGGCGAGCGCGGTCAGCTTCAGCCCGCGCGCCTGCGCCTCGGCCTTCCAGCCCCGGCGCAGCGCCTCGACGGCGCTCAGGTCGGCCTCGTCATGGTGGGTAACCGACGGGATATGGGTCTGCGCCGCGCCCAGGTTGCGGGCCGCGAGCCGGGCCAGCCGGGACATCGGCTCTTCCGTCACCGGCCCCCAGGCGGCGTGGTCGGCCTGCCACGCGGCGGTGCTGGCGGCGGCACCGGCGGAGGCCGGGGCGGCGGCCCCCTCGATGTCCTCGCGGCCGATGGTGGTGCGGCCCAGTTCGCGGGCGCGCGCCTCGATGTCGATGCCCTTGCGTCCGGCGAGCGCGCGGACCGAGGGCGAGGCCTTGATCTGATCCATCGTCCCGCCCCTTACCAGACTGCCGAGATGTACTGGGTTTCCATGAACTCGAGCATCCCCTCGTGGCCGCCCTCGCGTCCGAGGCCGGACTGCTTGGTGCCGCCGAACGGGGCGGCGGGGTCCGACACGAGGCCCCGGTTCAGGCCGACCATGCCGTAGTCGAGCCGCTCGCAGACCTGCATCGCGCGCTTGAAGTCGCCCGAAAACACATAGGCCACAAGCCCGTACTCGGTGTCGTTCGCGCGGCGGATGACGTCGTCGGTGTCCTCGAAGGTCTGGACCGCCGCGACCGGGCCGAAGATCTCGTCATGCACGCAATCGGCGGTCTCGGGCACGTTCGACAGCACGGTCGGCGGGTAGAGGAAGCCCTTGCCCTCCGGCACCACGCCGCCGCACTCGACGGTGGCCCCCTTCGCCACCGCATCGGCCACGAAGGCCGCGACCTTGTCGCGGGTGTCGGCGTTGACCAGCGGACCGACATCCACCGACGGGTCGCGCCCGTCGCCGAGTTTCAGCGCCGACATCGCCGCCGTCAGCTTGGCGGTATAGGCCTCGGCCACCGCCTTGTGGACGTAGATCCGGTTCGCGGCGGTGCAGGCCTCGCCGAGGTTGCGCATCTTGGCGAGCATCGTGCCCGCGACCGCCTCGTCGAGATC
>JAUHZL010000214.1 GCA_030425945.1 Alphaproteobacteria bacterium
CGGCCGGTCCAGATCCGGCGCTGGCGGTCGATCCATGTCTCGACCGCCTGCAACGCCTCGGGGTGAAGGGTGCAGACCCGGACCCGCCCGGTCTTCTCCGAGCGGACCAGCCCGGCCTTCTCCAGCCGGTCGAGATGTTTCAGGAACGAAGGCAGCGCCATGTCATGCGGCGCGGCAAGCTCGCTGACCGGGGCCGGACCTTCCGCCAGCTGCGCCACCACCGCGCGCCGCGTCGGATCTGCGAGGGCGGCGAAGAGGGCGTCGAGTCGGGCGGATGGTTGCTTATCCATGTGGCTAAGTATTTCCGGGCTTCGCCCCGCGTCAAGAAAAACTTATCCTGTCGGCTAACTTTTCGCGGCTTTCATCCGGTGCGGGCCGGGGGCTATCGTCCGGCCATGAGCAGGCATCCCCGATTCATCCATCTTCGCGTGCACTCCGAGTATTCGCTGCTGGAGGGCGCGATGCGGGTGAAGAAGCTGCCCGACCTCGCGGCGGCGATGGACATGCCCGCCGTGGCGCTGACCGACACAAACGCGATGTTCGCGGCGCTCGAATTCTCGGTGACGGCGGCCAAGGCCGGGGTGCAGCCCATCGTCGGCTGCCAGGTCGACGTGGAGTGGGACAAGGACCAGCGCGGCGGCGTCGTGCTGCTGGCCCAGTCCGAGGCCGGCTATGCCAACCTGATGAAGCTCAACTCCTGCCTCTATCTCGGCAAGGGCGGGGCGCTGCCCTCGGTGACACCCGACGAACTGACCGCCCATGCCGAGGGGCTGATCTGCCTGACCGGCGGCGCGATGGGGCCGCTGGGGCAAGCGCTGGTGGCGGGCCAGGTGCCGCGCGCCGAGGCGCTGCTCGACGCGATGACGGCGGCCTTCCCCGACCGCCTCTACATCGAGATCCAGCGCCATCCCGGCTCGGGCCCGGTCCCGGAGGCCGAGCGCGCGACCGAGGCCAGCTTCCTGACCATGGCCCATGCGCGCGACCTGCCGCTGGTGGCGACCAACGACGTCTACTTCCCGAAGCCCGCGATGTACGAGGCGCACGATGCCCTGATCTGCATCGCGGAAGGCGCCTATGTCGACCAGGCCGGACCCCGGCGGCGGCTGACCGAGCACCACTGCTTCAAGTCGCAGGAAGAAATGGCGACCCTTTTCGCCGACCTGCCCGAGGCGCTGGAGGCGACCGTCGAGATCGCCCGCCGCTGCGCCTTCCGCGCCCGGACCCGCGACCCGATCCTGCCGCGCTTCGCCGATGACGAGGTCGAGGAACTGCGGCGGCAGGCGAAGGCGGGCCTGGCGGCGCGCCTCGCGGTCATCCCGCATGCGGCCCCGGTGGCCGAGTACGAGGCCCGCCTCGACTTCGAGCTCGGGATCATCGAGGGCATGGGCTTTCCCGGCTACTTCCTGATCGTGGCCGACTTCATCAAGTGGGCCAAGGATCACGACATTCCGGTGGGACCGGGGCGGGGATCGGGCGCGGGCAGCCTCGTGGCCTACGCGCTGACGATCACCGACCTCGACCCGCTGCGCTACCAGCTCCTGTTCGAACGCTTCCTGAACCCGGAACGGGTGTCGATGCCCGACTTCGACATCGACTTCTGCATGGACCGCCGGGAAGAGGTGATCCGCTACGTGCAGGACCGCTACGGCCGCGACAAGGTCGGGCAGATCATCACCTTCGGCGCGCTTCTGTCCAAGGCGGCGGTGCGCGATGTCGGGCGCGTGCTGCAGATGCCCTACGGGCAGGTGGACCGCCTGTCGAAGATGATCCCGGTCGAGGGGGTGAAGCCGGTCAGCATCGAGAAGGCGCTGGCCGACGAGCCGCGCCTGCGCGAGGAAGCCGACCGCGAGGAAGTGGTCAAGCGCCTGCTCGACTATGGCCAGCAGATCGAGGGGCTGTTGCGCAACGCCTCGACCCACGCGGCGGGCGTGGTGATCGGGGACCGGCCGCTCGACGAGCTGGTGCCGCTCTACCAGGACCCGCGCTCGGACATGCCGGCGACCCAGTTCAACATGAAATGGGTCGAACAGGCGGGTCTCGTGAAGTTCGACTTCCTCGGCCTGAAGACCCTGACCGTGATCCAGAACGCGGTGGACGCGATCCTGTCGCAGGGCCGCGCCCTGCACATCGCGCCGGACGGTCGCACGCTCTACACTCCCGCGCCGGGTGCCGAGAACGAGATCAACGCGATCCCGCTCGACGATGAAGAGACCTACAAGCTCTACGCGGCGGCCAAGACGGTGGCGGTGTTCCAGGTGGAATCCACCGGCATGATGGACGCCCTGCGCCGGATGCGCCCGACCTGCATCGAGGACATCGTGGCCCTCGTGGCGCTCTACCGCCCCGGCCCGATGGAGAACATCCCGGTCTATTGCGAGGTCAAGAACGGCCAGCGCGAGATCGCCTCGATCCACCCGTCGATCGACCACATCCTCGAGGAAACCCAGGGCATCATCGTCTACCAGGAACAGGTGATGCAGATCGCCCAGGTGATGGCGGGCTACAGCCTTGGCGGCGCCGACCTGCTGCGCCGCGCGATGGGCAAGAAGATCGCGTCCGAGATGGCGAAGGAACGCCCGAAGTTCATCGACGGCGCGGTCGCCAACGGGGTGGACAAGGCCAAGGCCGGCGAGGTCTTCGACCTGCTGGAGAAATTCGCCAACTACGGCTTCAACAAGTCGCACGCCGCCGCCTATGCCGTGGTCAGCTACCAGACGGCGTGGCTCAAGGCGAACCACCCGGTCGAGTTCATGGCCGGGGTGATGAACTGCGATATCCACCTGACGGACAAGCTGGCGGTCTATGCCGACGAGGTGCGCCGGGGCCTCGGGATCGAGATCGTGCCGCCCTGCGTCAACCGCTCGGGCGCGGTGTTCACGGTGGAGAACGGCAAGATCCTCTACGCGCTGGGCGCGCTGAAGAACGTCGGTGTCGAGGCCATGCGCCTGATCGTCGAGGCGCGCGGCGACAAGCCGTTCACGACGCTTTTCGACCTCGCCCGCCGCGCCGACCTCAAGCGGGTCGGCAAGCGCCCGCTCGAGATGCTCGCCCGCGCCGGGGCCTTCGACCAGCTCGATCCGAACCGCCGCCGGGTGCTCGACAGCCTCGACCGGCTGGTGCAGTGGTCCGCCGCCGTTCACGAGGCGCGCGAGTCCTCGCAGGTCTCGCTGTTCGGCGAGGGCGGCGAGGACCTGCCCGAGCCCCGCCTCGCCGGCACGCCCGACTGGCTGCCCGCCGAGCGGCTGACCGAGGAACACGCCGCCGTCGGCTTCTACCTGTCGGGGCATCCGCTCGACGACTACATGGGGCCGCTGAAGCGGCGCGGCGTCGTCACCTATGCCGAGACCGAGGAACGCGCCCGCCGGGGGCCGCACATCGCCAAGATCGCGGGCGTGGTGGCCGCACGGCAGGAGCGCAAGTCGGCGCGCGGCAACCGCTTCGCCTTCGTGCAGCTCTCGGACCCGTCGGGCTTCTACGAGATGGTCGTGTTCTCGGAGGTGCTGGAAAAGACCCGCGCCCATCTCGAGGCGGGCAACAAGGTCATCGTCACCGTCGAGGCGACGATGGAAGCCGACCAGATGAAGCTCCTGGCGCGCAACGTGGCGCCCATCGACGCGTCGATCTCGGCGCCGGGCCAGAGCTACGGGCTGCGCATCTTCCTCGACGCGCCCGAGGCGGTGCCGCACGTGCAGGAGCTGATCGCCCGGATGCGGGCCGAGGCGACGCCCGCGCGCGGGCCGCTGTCGCTGTGCCTGATCGCGCCGGACTTCCCCGGCGAGGTGGACATCGATCTCGGCGACGACTTCCCGGTCAGCCCGCAGTTCAAGAGCGCGCTCAAGAGCCAGCCGGGCGTCGTCACCGTCGAGGAGGTCTGAGCCGCCTCACCAGTGCGGCGGGCGCTCGTCGGCGAGGATGACGCCGCCGCCGCCCTCCTGTTCGCGGGCGCGCTCGCGCTCGGTCAGCACCGCGACGAGGCGCGACAGGCGGTCGATGTCGCGGCCCTGGGCGGCGACCACCTCGGACAGGTCCTCGGCCTGGCGTTCCAGGTGCGCGATCTTCTCTTCCAGCGCGTTCACGGTCGTGCTCATGGTCCGGCCTCCCTCGGTCTGCTTGCCCCTCCGCATCGCTTCGACTAGACCGCGCGCGAACCCGGAGGGGAGCCCGCGCATGGCCAAGCCCAAGAAGACGCCCCGCCCGAAGGCCGAGACGCCCAAGGGCTTTCGTGATTATTTCGGTCCCGAAGTCACGGGACGCAAGGCCATGCTCGACGCGATTGCCCGCGTCTATCATCTCTACGGCTTCGAGGCGCTCGAAACCTCCGCCGTCGAGACGGTCGAGGCGCTGGGCAAGTTCCTGCCCGACGTGGACCGCCCGAACGAGGGCGTCTTCGCCTGGCAGGAAGGCGAGGACGAGGGCAAGGGCGACTGGCTGGCGCTGCGCTACGACCTGACCGCGCCGCTGGCCCGCGTCGCCGCGCAATACCGCAACGACCTGCCCAGCCCCTATCGCCGCTACGCGATGGGCCCGGTCTGGCGCAACGAGAAGCCCGGCCCGGGCCGCTTCCGCCAGTTCTACCAGTGCGACGCCGACACCGTGGGCGCGGCCAGCGTGGCCGCAGACGCCGAGATCTGCGCGATGCTCGCCGACACGCTGGAGGCCGTCGGCATTCCGCGCGGCGATTACATCGTGCGGGTGAACAACCGGAAGGTCCTGAACGGGGTGCTGGAGGTCGCGGGCCTGCTCGACCCGAACGACCCCGAGGCGCACGAGGCCGAACGCGGCATCGTCCTGCGCGCCATCGACAAGCTCGACCGGCTGGGCCCGGACGGGGTGCGTGCCCTGCTGGGGGCCGGGCGCAAGGACGAGAGCGGCGACTTCACCAAGGGCGCGGGGCTGCCGGACGCGGCCGCCGACGTGGTGATGGGGTTCATGGACGCCCGGCGCGACACCGGCGCGGCGACCTGCGCCCGGCTGCGGGACCTCGTGGGCGGCTCGGCGGTCGGCGCGGAGGGCGTCGCCGAGTTGCAGGAGATCGAGGCGCTGCTGACCGCCCTCGGCTACGGCCCCGACCGCATCGTGATCGACCCCTCCGTGGTGCGCGGCCTCGGCTACTACACCGGCCCGGTGTTCGAGGCCGAACTCACCTTCGAGATCACCGACGAGGACGGGCGTCCGCGCCAGTTCGGCTCGGTGGCGGGCGGCGGGCGGTATGACGACCTCGTCAAGCGCTTCACCGGGCAGGCGGTGCCGGCGACCGGCGTCTCGATCGGCGTGGACCGGCTGCTGGCCGCGCTGCGCGCCAAGGGGCGGATGGATGACCGGGCCACCGGTCCCGTTGTCGTCACCGTGATGGACCGCGACCGCATGGCCGCCTACCAGGAGATGGTGTCCGAACTGCGCGCCGCGGGCATTCGCGCCGAGGTCTACCTCGGCAACCCGAAGAACTTCGGCAACCAGTTGAAATACGCCGACAAGCGCAACAGCCCGGTCGCCATCATCGAGGGCTCGGACGAGGCGGCGCGCGGCG
>JAUHZL010000215.1 GCA_030425945.1 Alphaproteobacteria bacterium
AAGCCGCCGTTCCCGGCGGGCGCGGGCCTCTACGGCTGCCCGACCACCGTGAACAACGTCGAGTCGATCGCCGTCGTGCCGACCATCCTGCGCCGGGGCGGCGAGTGGTTCGCAGGCTTCGGACGCCCGAACAACACCGGCACCAAGCTCTTCGCGATCTCGGGCCACGTGAACCACCCCTGCGTGGTCGAAGAGGCCATGTCGATCCCGTTCCGCGAACTGATCGACCGCCACTGCGGCGGCATCCGGGGCGGCTGGGGCAACCTCAAGGCGGTGATCCCGGGCGGCTCGTCAGTGCCCTGCCTGCCCGCCGCCACGATGGACGACGCCATCATGGACTTCGACTGGCTGCGCGAGCAGCGCTCGGGCCTCGGCACCGCGGCGGTGATCGTGATGGATCAGTCCACCGACATCATCAAGGCGATCTGGCGGCTGTCGAAGTTCTACAAGCACGAGTCCTGCGGCCAGTGCACGCCCTGCCGCGAAGGCACCGGCTGGATGATGCGCGTGATGGACCGCCTGGTGACCGGCGAGGCCGAGGTCGAGGAAATCGACATGCTGCTCGACGTCACCAAGCAGGTCGAAGGCCACACCATCTGCGCCCTGGGCGACGCGGCCGCCTGGCCGATCCAGGGCCTGATCCGGCACTTCCGCGACGAGATCGAGGACCGCATCAAGGCCAAGCGCACCGGCCGCGTCAGCGCGGTCGCGGCGGAATAAACCCCGGGGCGCGCGCGCTCGCCTGCGTGCAGGCGTCCCCCGCGCCCCGTGAAAGGCACCCAAATGGCGCATCCCGCCGGTCATCATCTGGCCCAGCTCAACGTCGGGCGGCTCGTCGCGGAGACCTCGGATCCCCGCGTCGCGCCGTTCATGCGCGCGCTCGACGCGGTGAACGCGGTCGGCAAGCGCTCGCCGGGCTTCGTGTGGATGATGGCAGGCTCGGGCGAGCCGGGCACCGGCAACACCGAGGCCAAGATCGGCGGCGACCCGCGCTTCGTGTCGAACCTGACGGTGTGGGAGGATGTCGAAAGCCTCGAAGCCTTCGTCTGGACCACCGTCCACCGCCAGTTCTACGCCCGCCGCGCCGAGTGGTTCGAGGTGCTGGGCGACCGGCATTTCGTGATGTGGTGGGTCCCGGCCGGACACCGCCCGACGCTGGCCGAGGCGCTGGACCGGCTCGACGACTACCGCGACAACGGGCCGTCCGAGCGGGCCTTCGGCTGGGCCGACCTGCCGCAGGCGCGGCTCTGGCGCGACGCGCGCTGCGACGCGGGGGCGGCATGAGACACCTGATCCTGCCCGCGCTGCTCACCGCCGCCCTGCCGGTGCAGGCCGAGACCCCGCTGCGCCCGGCCCCCGACTATTTCGTCGAGGCGCTGTTCAGCCTGACGCTGGCCGAGGCCATCGCGCAGGCCTGCCCGGAACTGGGCATGGACCTCTTCGCGGCGCAGACGCAGGCGGGCGAGCTGACCGAGCGACTGGTGGCCGACGGCTTCGGCCGGACGCAGCCCTTCGCCCAGATGATCGACCCGGCCCCGGCGCTGCGCGACCTGCAGGCCGCCTTCCTCGAAACCTACCCGATCGCCGGGGCGGACGCCGAGGCGGTCTGTGCCGCCGGGCACGCCGAGATGGAAAAGGGCACCGCCATCGGCACGCTGCTGATCGACGCGGCGCTGCTGCCGCGCACCGCGCCGCCCGACGTCCCGGAGGCGGACCAATGAGCGGCGTGTTGCCCTGTCATCGCCCAGCCTTTGGTCGCTATTGCCTAGCAGGCGCACCCGCGTGTCTGTCGGCGGCACGACCCGGCGCGATCCCCGCCCCGGACCGGAGTGAGATCAGATGACCCTGAAGACCCTTGCCCTGACCCTCGGCCTGACGCTGACCGCCCTGCCGGCCGCGGCGGTCGATTTCGGCCCGCTGCGCACCGATCCCGAACTCTCGGCCGGGCTGCGCTGGATCGCGGCCGCCGACACCATCCGCAACACCTGCCCCGAGATCGAGGAGCGGACCTGGGCCTCGCTCAACTTCGCGCGCAAGCTGCTGAACCGGGCGTTCGACCTGGGCTACGGCTTCGGCGAGGCGAAGGCCTACGTCGACGATGAGACCGAGCAGGCCCGCGTGCGGGCCGAGGCGATGGCCTATCTCCGGCAGGTCGGCGCGGTCGAGGGCGACGCGGCCAGCTTCTGCGCGGTGGGCCGCACCGAGATCGACCGCAAGAGCCAGATCGGCGTGCTGCTGCGCGTGCGCTGAGGCTTGAGGACGCATTCAAAGCCCGGAGCATTCCGGGCACAACGCCGGGGAGTGCAGACCCTTCCCGGCCAGAGACACGGGAACGGACCCGCTCCCGGCCAGCGCGCCGGGGGCTGACGGGAGAGACGCGAATGACCCAAGGACGCAAGATCATCATCGACGGCCACGAGATCGAGGTCGATCCGGCCATGACCCTGATCCAGGCCTGCGAGCAGGCCGGGATCGAGGTGCCGCGCTTCTGCTACCACGAGCGCCTGTCGATTGCCGGGAACTGCCGGATGTGCCTTGTCGAGGTCGTCGGCGGCCCGCCCAAGCCCGCGGCGTCCTGCGCGATGCAGGTCCGCGACCTGCGCCCCGGCCCGGACGGTGCGCCGCCGGTCATCAAGACCAACTCGCCGATGGTGAAGAAGGCCCGCGAGGGGGTGATGGAGTTCCTGCTCATCAACCACCCGCTCGACTGCCCGATCTGCGACCAGGGCGGCGAATGCGACCTGCAGGACCAGGCAATGGCCTACGGCGTCGACTTCTCGCGCTACCGCGAGCCCAAGCGCGCCTCGGCCGACCTCGATCTCGGCCCGCTGGTCGAGACCCACATGACCCGCTGCATCTCCTGCACCCGCTGCGTGCGCTTCACGACCGAGGTCGCGGGGATCACCCAGATGGGCCAGACCGGGCGCGGCGAGGACAGCGAGATCACCAGCTATCTCAACCAGACGCTCGATTCGAACATGCAGGGCAACATCATCGACCTGTGCCCGGTCGGCGCGCTGGTCTCGAAGCCCTACGCCTTCACCGCCCGTCCTTGGGAACTGACCAAGACCGAGACCATCGACGTGATGGACGCGCTCGGGTCGAACATCCGCGTCGACACCAAGGGCCGCGAGGTCATGCGCATCCTGCCGCGCAACCATGACGGCGTGAACGAGGAGTGGATCAGCGACAAGTCCCGCTTCGTCTGGGACGGCCTGCGCCGCCAGCGCCTCGACACCCCCTACATCCGCGAGAACGGCAAGCTGCGGAAGGCAAGCTGGGGCGAAGCCCTGTCCGCCGCCGCCGCCGCGATGCGCGGCAAGACGGTCGCGGGCCTCGTCGGCGATCTCGCCCCGGTGGAAGCGGTCTATGCGCTGAAGGGCCTCGTCGAGGGGCTGGGCGGTCGCGTCGAATGCCGCACCGACGGCGCGAAGCTGCCCGCCGACAACCGCCTCGGCTATGTCGGCAACGCCGCCATCGAGGATATCGACAGCGCCAAGATGATCCTGCTGATCGGCACCAACCCGCGCGACGAGGCGCCGGTGCTGAACGCGCGCATCCGCAAGGCCTGGCTGAACGGCGCCAAGGTCGCGCTGATCGGCGAGGCGGCTGACCTGACCTACGATTACAGCCACATCGGCACCGACCGCGCAGCACTGGCCGCGCTCGCCGCGATGGATCATTCCGACAAGCACGGCGTGCCGGGCGTGATGATCATCGGGCAGGGCGCCCTGACCGAGGCCGACGGCGCCGCCGTCCTCGCCACCGCGATGAACACCGCCGCTGCCGCGCAGTCCAAGGTGATGGTGCTGCACACCGCCGCGGCCCGCGTCGGCGCGATGGACGTGGGCGCGGTCACCGAGGGCGGCCTTCCGGCGGCCATCGAGGGGGCGGACGTCATCTACAGCCTCGGCGCCGACGAGGTCGAGATCGCGCCGGGCCCGGTGGTGATCTACCAGGGCAGCCACGGCGACCGCGGCGCGCACCGCGCCGACATCATCCTGCCGGGCGCGGCCTGGACCGAGGAGCACGGCCTGTTCGTCAACACCGAGGGACGTCCGCAACTGGCCTTCCGCGCCGGGTTCGCGCCCGGCCAGGCGAAGGAGAACTGGACGATCCTGCGCGCGTTGTCGGGCGAGCTCGGCCAGCCGCTGCCCTATGACAGCCTCGCGGCGCTGCGCCAGTCCCTCGTGGCCGCGCATCCGCACCTGGGCGACATCGACGAGGTGCCCGAGAACACCGGCGCCGCGCTGACGGCGGGCACGCTGGGCGAGGCGACCTTCCGCCCGGCGATCCGCGACTTCTACCTGACCAACCCCGTCGCGCGCGCCAGCGCCCTGATGGCGGAGCTCAGCGCGGCGGCGAAGGCCCGCAAGGCAACGGCGCAACTGGCGGCGGAGTAAGGCGGTGCGGTCGGCACCGCGCCTTCCGGCGGGGGCGCTGGCCCTCGCCCTCGCGGGCCTGTCGGCCTGCGGCGGCACGGCCGAGTCGGCGCGCCGCGATACCCCCTTCACGCCCGGCTACGGGCCGATCGAAACCCGGCTGCTGGACGGCGATCTGGTGAATTTTCATGTGGAAATGACCGGCGCCCGCACGGTAGACGACGTCGAGGACTATGCCCGCTGCGCCGCAGCACGGTATGCGCTGATCCGGGGGTACGGCTTTGCGCGACATGTGCGCACAACGGTATACAAACAGGGTGGCGTTTGGCGCGGAGATGCGGTTTACACCGTCTCGCCAGCGCTGCCCCAAGGTTTCCGCACGATCGATGCCGAGGTGGTTGTCGCGGATTGCGCGGAAAACGGCATACCGACGGTATGAACGAGGACGGTGTAACAACTGATGGCTGATTTTCTTACAACGGGTCCCGGCATCGCGCTGATCATCGTGGCCCAATGCCTCGCGGTCATCGCCTTCGTGATGATCTCGCTTCTGTTCCTCGTCTACGGCGACCGGAAGATCTGGGCGGCCGTCCAGATGCGGCGCGGCCCCAACGTGGTCGGCGCCTTCGGCCTGCTGCAGACCGTGGCCGACGCGCTGAAATACGTGGTCAAGGAAATCGTGATCCCGGCGGGCGCGGACCGCACGGTGTTCATGCTGGCCCCGATGACCAGCTTCGTGCTGGCGATGGTGGCCTGGGCGGTGATCCCGTTCAACGAGACCTGGGTGCTCGCCGACATCAACGTCGCCATCCTCTACGTCTTCGCGATCTCCTCGCTCGAGGTCTACGGCGTGATCATGGGCGGCTGGGCGTCGAACTCGAAATACCCGTTCCTCGGCTCGCTGCGTTCGGCGGCGCAGATGATCAGCTACGAGGTCTCGATCGGCCTGATCATCGTCGGCGTCATCCTGTCGACCGGCTCGCTCAACTTCGGCGCCATCGTCGCGGCGCAGGACACCGGCTACGGCTTCTTCGGCTGGTACTGGCTGCCGCACCTGCCGATGGTCTTCCTGTTCTTCATCTCGGCGCTGGCCGAGACCAACCGCCCGCCCTTCGACCTGC
>JAUHZL010000216.1 GCA_030425945.1 Alphaproteobacteria bacterium
GTGTCGTACTCCATGAAGAAGATGTCGACGCCGGTCGAGAAGATCGCCTCGGCAGCCATGTCGTAGGCGCCCTCGGCGGCATGGGTCGAGCGGAAGTTGCCCCGGCACATGTGCATCCCGATCATCATGTCGGCGGGCCGGTCCTTGATCGCCTCGCGCAGCATCCAGGAATACCGCTCGATCAGCCAGTCGGGGTCGAGGCCCTCGGCCGCCTTGTCGGCCCGGTGCTTCGGGTCGCAGAGATAGGCGAAGAAGATGTCGTCCATCTGCAGGTAGCGGCACCCGGCGTCGTAGAAGGCCGCCACCGCCTTGCGGTAGGTCGCCACGAGATCGTCGAAGATCGCCTGCGGGTCGTCCTGGTAGGTCGGCACCGCGATGTCCTCCTTGGCCACCCGGAAGTGGCAGCAGGACGGACCGGGGATCGAGATCTTGGGCGTCACCCGCGTATGGGCCGCAACGAACCGGAAATGCTCCAGCATCGGGTGATCGTCGGGAAACCCGAGCTTGCCGGTGATCGCCGGGAAGACCGGAGGCAGCGCCACGCCCTGGAACCCCTTGAACGACCCGCCGGTGTCGCGCTGCACGATGTCGAGCCCGTCGAGCATCCCCATGAAGTCATAGTGCCAGAAGGACCGCCGCGCCTCGCCGTCGGTGACGGCCTTCAGCCCGACCTCTTCCTGCATCCGGATCAGCGCCGGGATCGCGGCATCCTCGGCGGCCTTCAGCGCGTCGGCCCCGATGGACTGCTCCTGGTAGAACTTGCGGCGCGCCTCGGCGATGCCGGCCGGGCGCAGCAGGCTGCCGACATGGTCGGCGCGATAGGGGGGATGGCTCATTTCGGTCTCTCCCTGTGATCTCTGGATGCGGTGTTGTCCCAAGCCCGTCAGGGCAGCGCAAGCGCCTCGATGTCGAGTTGCGCGGTCAGGCCGCCATCGGTGGCGACATCGACGCCCTTGACCCAGCCCGAGGCGGGATGGGCGAGGAAGGCGATGACCTCGGCCACCTCCTCGGGCAGTCCGGCGCGGCGGGTCAGCGCCACGCCCCGCGATGCGCGCGCACCGAAAGCCGCCTCGAAATCCCCGAGGATCCGGGTCTCGATCGCGGCAGGGCTGACGCAGTTCGCCCGCAACCCGAGGTCGATCAGCTCGCCTGTCAGGCGCTTGGTGAAGGTCACCACCGCCTCCTTCGACAGGTCGTAGGACCGCACCGGGTCGATCACCTCGTCGGCCACGAAGGCGGGCAACGCGGCCGCATCCGGCAGCGCCATCAGGCGGGCCACCTGCGCCGCGTTCTCGCGCCAGCGCGCGCCCGCCTTCGAGGCGACGTTGACGATGGCGCCGCCCGGCGGCATCCGGGCGCGCATCGCCGCGGTGACAGCACTCAGGCCGAACCAGTTGACCGTCAGCACCCGCACCTCGGCCCCCGGCCGCGGCGGCAGACCGGCCGCGTTC
This sequence comes from Alphaproteobacteria bacterium, assembly GCA_030425945.1. GTDB lineage: Bacteria > Pseudomonadota > Alphaproteobacteria > Rhodobacterales > Rhodobacteraceae > Dinoroseobacter. The sequence continues at coordinate 1,452 of JAUHZL010000216.1, forward strand.
ACGAGGATGTCGACCGGCCCGGACGGCAGCGCCTCCGCCAGCCCGTCGAGCTTGGTCAGATCGAACCGGATCGCCGAGGCGCAGCCCGCGCAGTCTTCGAGGTCGAGGCCGATCACCTCCGCCCCGCCGGCCGCCAGCCGCCGCGCGACCGCCGCACCGATGCCGTTGGCGGCGCCCGTCACCAGCGCCCGCTTGCCGTCGAAGCGCAGACCGGTCACGGCCGCACCCCGGCGGCGCGCGCCAGCACGGTGGCGGCCTCGGCCACCTCGTCCCCGGCCCACGCGACGAAGCCGTCCGGACGCACCAGCACCGCCCGCGCGCCATAGGCCGCGACCGCCTCCGCCGACAGCGACGCCACGACGTCGAGCGGTACGCCCGACGCCTCGGCCGCCCCGGCGAAGATCGCGCCGATCGCCTCATCGTCGGTCAGCAGGGTGAACCCGCGGCTCATCGCCGACGCCACGGAGCGCCCGTCCGCCAGGCGCTGCGGGGCAAGATGGTGCCCGGCACGCGCGGTGAAGACATGGGTGCCGCGCGCGCTGGGGCAGCCGCCCGGTGACCAGACCACGGGCGAGCCCTCGTAGTTCGGCTCGAAGGCCATCACCTCGGTCGCACCGGCGTTGCGGGCGGTCCAGGCCGCCTCGAACGCCGCAAGGTCGCGCTCGGGGGCGTACTGCGCCAGGAACTCGCGGTCCTCGCGGATGAACCGCTCGATGAAATCCGCCGCGGTCGAGGCGAAGACCGGCCGCCGCTCGGCGTCGTAGCTGTCGAGCAGCCCGGCCCCGGCCCAGCCCTGCAACACCCCCGACAGCTTCCAGCCGAGGTTACGGGCATCCTCGAACCCGGTGTTGATCCCGTAACCGCCATAGGGCGGGTGCGAATGCGCGGCGTCGCCCGCGATCAGCGCCCGGCCCTTGCGATAGCTGTCGGCGATGGCGATCCGCAGGTCCCAGAAGCCGATGTAGCTGATGTCGAGCGGGAAGCGGTCGCCCACCGCCCGGTGCAGGTAGGCCGCGAAGTCGAAATTGTCGGCGGTGGTGTCGGCCGGGACCGGGGCATGGAAGAACCACTCGGTCCCGAGGTCGACCCGCCCGAGGAACAGCCAGTAGCCGTCGAGATCGGGCGACAGCGCGTTGTAGAACGCCTTGGCGTCGTAGCGCGCGCCGAGCATCTCGTGCAGCTCGGGCGAGCGGAAGACCAGCAGCACCATCCGCTTGTCATGGTCCCGCCGGGTCTGGGTGATCCCCGCCGCCTCGCGCAGGGCCGAGCGCGCGCCGTCGCAGCCCACCGCGTAGGCGGCCCGCAGCACTTGGGTCGCGTCGCCCTTCGCCTGCGTTATGCCGACGCGCACGCCGTCCGCGTCCTCGGCGTAGCTGGCGAATTCCCAGCCGTAGAAGCAGGTGACGCCCGGCACCTCGGCCGCCCGGGCGCGCAGCACCCGCTCGGTGGCGTATTGCGGCAGCCGCTCGACATCCTCGGCGTAATAGGGCCGGACCCGCTCGCGCGGCAGCCAGTCATAGGCATAGTCCGACAACAGCGTGCCGTAGGTCACCAGACCGCCGTTCGCCACGTCGCGCGGCGTGACGCGGGCCGCGCGCAACTCGGCCGCGCAGCCCCAGGCGGCGACGTTCTCCATCGTCCGCTGGGTCAGGTTCTGGCCCTTCGGGATCGGCTGCGGCTCGGGGTAGCGCTCGACCACCGCCACGCTGTGCCCGCGCTGCCCGAGGTCGATGGCAAGGCCCATTCCCACCGGGCCGCCGCCCACGATGACGACGTCGTAAGTCTGCTCTGTCATGCTGTCTCCGGCTCAGATCGTTCCGGCTTCGTAATAGATGTGCTTGGTCTCGAGGAAGTCGTGCAGCCCTTCCGGCCCGTGCAGCCGCCCGAGGCCCGAGCGCCCGTAGCCGCCGGTCTCGCCCTCGGCAAACAGGCGCAGGTGCGAGTTCAGCCAGACCGTGCCCGACCGGATCGCGCGCGCGGTGCGGGTCGCCCGGTTCAGGTCGCGCGAGAAGACCGACGCCGCGAGGCCGTAGGTCACCGCGTTGGCCTTGGCGACGGCTTCCGCCTCGTCCTCGAACGTCTCGACCGAAACGATGGGACCGAACAGTTCCTCCTGCACCAGCGGCGAGCGGAGGTCGTCGATGCGGAAGAGCGACGGCGTCAGGAACGCCCCCTGGTTCAGCGGCACGCCCTTCAGCAGCAACTCGCCCTCGTCGCCCGCCTGCTCGATCAGGCGCTGGACCCGGCGCTGGTTGTCGGCGTCGATGAGCGAGCCCATCTGGCTGGCGGGATCGCTGCCGGGCCCGGTCCGCACCGCGCGGAAGGCGGCCACGATCTTCTCCTCGAACGCCGCCTGGATCGGCTTGTGGACGAGGAACCGCGCGGCCGCGACACAGATCTGCCCGGCCATCGCCAACGCACCGTGGGTCAGTTCCTTCACCGCGAGGTCGAGGTCCGCGTCGTCGTAGATCACCGCCGGGGCCTTGCCGCCCAGTTCCAGCCCCACCTTCTTCAGCGTCGGCGCGGCGGCGGCCATGATCGCCGAGCCGGTGCGAGACGAGCCGGTAAAGCTGATCACGTCGACATGCGGGCTGGCGACCAGCGCCTGCCCGACCGCGATGCCGTTCTCGTTGACCGAGTTCACCACCCCTTTCGGCAGCGACGGGGCCGAGACGATCGCCTCCATGATCCGCGCATGCACGAGCGGCGTCTGCTGGGCGGGCTTGATGACACAGGTGCAGCCCGCCGCCAGCGCCGGGGCGAGCGAGCGCATCAGCAGCGTCACCGGCGCGTTCCACGGCACGATGATCGCCGCCACCCCGGCGGGCTCGCGGTGGAAGAGCGACATGTTCCCCGGCGCGGTCTCCTGCATCGTGCCGCGGATGTTGCGCGCGAGCCCGGCGTAGTAGCGGGTCTCCGAGATCGCGCCCATCGTCTCGCCGATGGCCTCGGCCCGGATCTTGCCGTTCTCCAGCACCACCAGATCGGCGATCTCGTCCTTCGCGGCCTCCAGCCGGTCGGCGATCTCGAAGAGCGCCTGCGCCCGCAGCCGGGGCGACTGCGCCCAGGCCGTGCCGAAGAAGGTCTCGCGCGCGACGCGGGCGGCCTCCTCGGCCAGCGCCGCGCTGCCTGGATGGAAACGCCCCAGCGTCTCGTAGGTGGCGGGGTTGACGCTGTCGCCCATCGGGCCCTCGCCCGCGACCCAGTCCCCGGCGATGTAGTGGCGGGCAGGTTCCAGTCCCATGCCTCAGCCCTCCAGCGTCAGGCCGAGCAGGCGCACGGCGTTGTCCTGGTAGACCGCGCGGCGCGCCTCGTCGCTCAGCCCCAGCGCATCGATCCGCGCCATGGTCTCGCGGATGTACATCGGCCCGCCCTCGGGATCGAAGGGCGCGTCCGACGCGAACAGCACCTTGTCCGCCCCGAAGAACTCCATCGCGTGCGAGATCGCCCGGCCCGACCCGAAGGTGGCGGTATCGGCGTAGAAGTCCTTGAAATACTCGAGATGCGGGCGCTTGAGCTTGTCCAGCACCTCGGCCTTCAGGTCGCGGTCGGTGGTGCGGGCGCCCATCTGGTCCCAGCCGGGGCCGACGCGGCCCTCGAAATAGGGGATCATGCCGCCCGCGTGGTGGGTGATGACCTTCAGGTCCGGGAACTTGTCGAACATCCCCGAGAACACCATCCGCGCCATCGCCGCCGAGGTCTCGTAGGGCCAGCCGAAGGTCCACCAGATCTCGTATTCGGATTTCGTCTCGCTCAGGTAGTCGGGCATGTTCGCGCCGCGCGCGGGATGCAGCCAGATCGGCTTCTTCGCCTCGTTCATGTACGCGAAGAAGGGCTCGAACTCGGGCGCGTCCAGCGGCTTGCCGCCGACGTTCGAGAAGATCTGCATCCCGAGCGCGCCGAGGTCCTCGATGTTGCGGCGCGCGTCCTCGACCATCGCGGCCGGGTTCGACAGCACCGCGGTGCCGATGAAGCCCGGGAAGCGGTCCGGGTAGCGGTCGCAGAGGTCCGCCATCCCGTCCGAGGCGATG
>JAUHZL010000217.1 GCA_030425945.1 Alphaproteobacteria bacterium
TGGCAGGCATCGGAAACTCCTTTGCCGGCCATGGAATCAGAGCGCGGGCGAGCTGGGAACCTCAGAAATCCCTAATGAGTCAGAAGCCAGCCCCTTTGGTATCAGTCGTCGGAAGGTGGCCGGACCGACCCGGCGCGACCGGATCAGGCGAAGCCAGTCGAGCGCCTCGGCCTCGGAAGCGGGCGGGGTCAGATCAGCCATGCGCGGTCCTCCGGAGGAATGGACCAGGCGGGCGGACCGGAGCCTCGATGTCTGAGGTGGTGCGAGGGTGGGTGGGGATCGACACGGAAGCCTGTGGTCGTCCCGCCCGCCTGATCTGGTCCCAGACTTGGCCTGACGAGGTTAACGACAGGTAAACCAAAACGGGAAAATCCGTGTCGAATGCAGCCGGAGCGTGTGCCTCAGGCCGCCGACCCCCCGACGGTCAGCCCGCCGATCAGCAGCGTCGGCTGGCCCACGCCCACCGGGACCCACTGACCGTTCTTGCCGCAGGTGCCCATGCCGGGATCGAGCGCCATGTCGTTGCCGACTGCGCGGATCCTCTTCATCGCGGCCGGACCGTCGCCGATCAGCGTCGCGCCCTTGACCGGGGCGCCGATCTTCCCGTTCTGCACGCGGTAGGCCTCGGTGCAGGAGAAGACGAACTTGCCGTTGGTGATGTCGACCTGCCCGCCGCCGAAGCCGACGGCCCAGATGCCGTCCTTCACCTCGGCGAGGATCTCGTCCCGCGTCGCGGTGCCCGCCAGCATGTAGGTGTTGGTCATCCGCGGCATCGGCAGGTGCGCGTGGCTCTCGCGCCGCCCGTTGCCGGTCGCGGGCACGCCCATCAGCCGGGCGTTCTGGCGGTCCTGCATGTAGCCGACCAGCACCCCGTCCTCGATCAGCACCGTCTTTTCCGAGGGGGTGCCTTCGTCGTCCACGGTGATCGAGCCGCGCCGGTCGGGAATCGTGCCGTCGTCCAGCACCGTGACGCCCTTGGCCGCGACCTGCTGGCCGATCAGCCCGGCGAAGGCACTGGTGCCCTTGCGGTTGAAGTCGCCCTCCAGCCCGTGGCCCACCGCCTCGTGCAGCAGGATGCCGGGCCAGCCCGAGCCGAGCGCGACGTCGATCTGCCCGGCCGGGGCCGCCACCGCCTCGAGGTTGACCAGCGCGATCCGCAGCGCCTCGCGGGCCACGTCCTCCCAATGCGCGCGCGGCAGCAGGCTCGCCAGCCCGAAGCGCCCGCCGCCCCCTGCGCTGCCCGATTCCCGGCGGCCGTTCTGCTCGACGATGACCGAGACGTTCAGCCGCGTCATCGGCCGCACGTCGCGCACGAGGCCGCCCTCCGGGCGCAGGATCTCGACCTCCTGGATCGAGGCCGCCATCGACGCCGTGACCTGCACCACCCGGGGGTCGAGGGCGCGGGCAAAGGCATCGATCTCGCGCAGCGTGTCGATCTTCACCCCGAAGGCCGCGTCGGTCATCGGGTCGGCGTCCGTGTAGAGCCGCACGTTCGTCGCGCGCGGCGGCTCGGCCATCACGCCGCCGCCGTCGCCCACCGCCAGCCGCGCCGTCGCCGCCGCCCGGCGCAGCGCGGCCTCGCTGATCTCGGTGGAATGGGCATAGCCCACGGTTTCGCCGCGCACGGCGCGAAGGCCGAAGCCCTCCGCCGCGTCGTAGCTCGCGTTGCGGATGCGCCCGTCGTCGAGCACCAGCGATTCGGATCGCCGCCGCTCGAGGAACAGTTCGCCGTCGTCCGCCCCAGCCAGCGCGTCGCGCAGCACCCCGAGCACTGCGGCCTCGTCCAGGGCGGTCTCGAAGGGGCGAAAGGCAGCATCAGGCATGAGGGCTCGTCCTTGATATGGGTCAAATCGCGACGGAAGACCGCAGCCGATCTTCTTGTCTCCTGCAACCTAATATGGAAAGGACACGGCAGGACACAACGGCACGTCGGCCCTGCGGGGTCCGGCGGCATCGGCGGCCCAGGCCGCCTTTCGGACAGGACAGGACAATGGCTTTGACGAACCGGTTTGCCGGGGCTCTTGCCTCGATCAGCGCGATGATGATGGCCGGGGTCGCCTCGGCGCAGGCGATCGGAGACCTCGAGATCGTCGGTGCGCCGCATGCGGGCGGCATCGGCTTCCAGCCCGCCGCGACCGAGCTGGCGCGCGATCTTCAGCGGCTTGACGGCATGATCCTCGTGATCATCACCGCGATCACCATCTTCGTGACCGCGCTGATCCTCTGGTGCATCGTTCGCTACAACGCCCGGGTCAACAAGACCCCGGCGCGCTTCACCCACAACTCGCCGATCGAGGTCACCTGGACCGTCGTTCCGATCCTGATCCTCGTCTTCATCGGCGCGTTCTCGCTGCCGGTGCTGTTCAAGCAGCAGGAGATCCCGGAAGGCGACATCGTGATCAAGGCCACCGGCTACCAGTGGTACTGGGGGTACGAGTACCCGGCGGAAGACCTCGCCTTCGAGGCCTTCAAGCTGGAGCGTGACCAGCTCGAGGAGTACGGCTACGCGCAGGAGGACTACCTGCTCGCCACCGACATGGCGATGGTGGTTCCGGTCAACAAGACCATCGTGGTGCAGGTCACCGCGGCCGACGTGATCCACTCGTGGACCATCCCGGCCTTCGGCGTGAAGCAGGACGGCGTGCCCGGCCGCCTCGCCGAACTGTGGTTCAAGCCCGAGCGCGAAGGCGTCTACTTCGGCCAGTGCTCGGAACTCTGCGGCAAGGACCACGCGTACATGCCGATCACCGTGAAGGTCGTCTCGCAGGAGGCCTATGACGCCTGGGTTGCCGAGACCAAGGAGATGTTCGCCGGCGTCGCGCAGCCGCCCGGCTTCCGTGCAACCCGGCCCCACCGGAGAGACACCATGAGCGACGCCAGCTTCGACGCCCGCCCGCTGACAGGACCCGGCGATGCCGAGTTCGGGGATTATGTCGCCCTGCTGAAGCCGCGCGTGATGTCGCTGGTCGTCTTTACCGCGCTTGTCGGCCTGCTGGTCGCGCCGGTGTCGCTGCACCCGATGGAAGGCTTCGCCGCGATCCTGTTCATCGCGATCGGGGCAGGGGCTTCGGGCGCGCTGAACATGTGGTGGGATGCCGACATCGACCGCGTGATGCGCCGCACGGCGAAGCGCCCGATCCCGGCCGGCAAGGTGACCCCGGACGAGGCGCTGGCGATCGGTCTCGCGCTGTCGGGCATGTCCGTCGTCATGCTGGGCCTCGCGACGAACTGGATCGCCGCCGCGCTGCTGGCGTTCACCATCTTCTTCTACGCCGTCGTCTACACGATGTGGCTCAAGCGCTGGACGCCGCAGAACATCGTCATCGGCGGGGCCGCCGGCGCCTTCCCTCCGATGATCGGCTGGGTGGCGGCGACCGGCAGCGTGTCGGTCGAGGCCCTGCTGATGTTCGGCCTGATCTTCATGTGGACGCCGCCGCATTTCTGGGCGCTCGCGCTGTTCATGAAGTCCGACTACCACGAGGCGAAGGTGCCCATGCTGACCGTGACCCACGGCCGCAAGGTGACCCGGGCGCATATCCTCGCCTACACCGTCCTGCTGGTACCGGTGGCGCTGGGCCTCGCCCTGACGCCGGTCGCCGGTCCGGCCTACCTGGCGACGGCCGTGGTGCTGAACGCGGTCTTCCTGAAGGGCGCGGTCGACATCTGGCGCCGGACCGAGGCGCAGGCCGAGGCCGACAACTATGCCACCGAGAAACGCGTATTCCGCTTCTCGCTGCTCTACCTCTTCCTGCACTTCGGTGTGCTGCTGCTCGAAGGACTTGCGTTCCGCTTCGGGCTCTGGGCCCCGCTGGGAGGCTTCTGATCATGGCCTTCGGCAAGCCCCATGACCTGCACACCCGCCGCGCCGGCCGCAACATCGGCGTCGGCCTGAGCCTGATCGCGTTCATCGCGGTGATCTTCGGGCTGACCGTTGCCAAGATCAACACCTCCGGCCCGATCCAGGGCTACGACCACGCGCCCCGACCCGAACTTGCAGACCGTGTCAGGGAGAACTGAACGCATGGCCGACACCAAAGACCGCCAGATGGACCCCAAGCTCGTGACCGCCGGCAAGCTGGTCGGCATCGTGCTGACGATGGGCGCGCTCGCCTGGGCCTCGGTGCCGTTCTACAACTGGTTCTGCCGGGTGACCGGCTACGGCGGCACCACCGCCGTGAGCGACGGCACCACGAAGGAAATCCTCGACCGGACGATCCTCGTGCGCTTCGACGCCAACACCGAGCGCGGGATGCCCTGGACCTTCAAGCCGGTGGACCGCGAGATGACCGTCCGCATCGGCGAGACCGGCCTCGCGTTCTACGAGGCGACCAACCCGACCGACCGCGTCGTGGCCGGATCGGCGGCCTACAACGTCGCGCCCTACACGGCAGGCGGCTACTTCACCAAGATCGACTGCTTCTGCTTCACCGAACAGGTGCTGCAGCCGGGCGAGTCGGTGCTGATGCCGGTGACCTTCTACGTCGATCCCGAGATCGTCGAGGACGAGGACGCCAAGCACCTGAACCACATCACGCTCTCGTACACATTCTACGAGATCGACGTTCCCGAACGGCAGGCGGCTCTCTCGACCGACGCTCCGCCCGCCACTTCCAGCAACTGACGACCGCCGAGGACCCTGCGCATGGCCCACGCAAAGAACCACGACTACCACATCCTTCCGCCCTCGATCTGGCCGTTCATCGGGGCCGTCGGGGCGTTCATCATGCTCTTCGGGGCCGTTCTGTGGATGCACGGCAGCGGTCCGTGGATGTTCCTCGCCGGTCTCGCCGCCGTGCTGGTGACGATGTTCGGCTGGTGGTCGGAAGTCGTCCGCGAGTCGGGCGTGGGCGATCACACCCCGGTCGTCCGCATCGGTCTGCGCTACGGCTTCATCCTGTTCATCATGTCGGAAGTGATGTTCTTCGCGGCGTGGTTCTGGTCCTTCTTCAAGCACGCGCTCTACCCGATGGGCCCGGAAAGCCCGGCGGTCGATGGCGTCTTCCCGCCTGCGGGCGTCGAGCTGTTCGACCCGTGGCACCTGCCGCTGATGAACACCCTGATCCTGCTCTGCTCGGGCGCGGCGGCCACTTGGGCGCACCACGCCCTCGTGCATGAGAACAACCGCAAGGACATGAAGAGCGGCCTGCTGCTGGCGGTGGCGCTCGGCATCCTCTTCACCTTCTTCCAGGGCTACGAGTACCTGCACGCCGGTTTCGGCTTCGCGGGCAACATCTACGGCGCCAACTTCTTCATGGCGACCGGCTTCCACGGCGCGCACGTGATCATCGGGACCATCTGCTACCTGCGGGTCCGCGCCGGCCACTTCACCCCGGAAAAGCACGTCGGTTTCGAGGCCGCGGCCTGGTACTGGCACTTCGTCGACGTGGTCTGGCTGTTCCTCTTCGCCTCGATCTACATCTGGGGCAGCGCGGGCGCTCTCTGAGCCCCGGCGCGCGGCACGCGGGGGGCTTGCC